>JAHFTZ010000072.1 GCA_023265355.1 Terriglobus sp. | reverse complement strand
GACTGCGGCGTCTTCCGCGTGATGACTGTCATGCAGCATCTTGTCCTGGTCCGTGTCATCGTCAGAGGTCAAGGTCACTTCGTCCTCTTCTTCATCGGAGAAGTCTTCATCGTCTTCTCGGTCCAGGTCTTCTTCAAGCTCTTCTTCCTGATCGAAGTCATCTTCGGCCGCGGCATATAGTTTGAAGTTTGCTTCGTCTCTCATTGCTCTCGCTCCGGAGTTGCGTGTGGTCGTTCGTTAGTTGGATGCACAATTAGTGCAACACGCAATACAGCAATATGGTGCATCTCTCTGCGCACGATGGCAAGTGTTTTCGACGAAAGATTCGCAGAAGACGAAATAAGTTTCGATCGGCATCGCGTTGAACGATGTTCTTAGGCCTAGCGATGCCTCTTCGTTGAACTCTTCTTCGTCGCCTTCGAAGTCGATCCGGCCCTAGAACGCGACGATGAGCCTGGGCTCGATCTGCGCGAGACGGAGGCGTGGCCGGAGGAAGAAGCGCGTGTCCCACTCTTTCCTCTGGAGCCGCTAGAATCCGCGCCACGAGCTGATTTTCTGCCACGTCCTCCGCGGCTCCTCACACGCGCGGAGGGAGCCATGCGTACCGGTTCCGCAACGTAGAGCGAACGTCCGGCGCTGATCGAATTCGATCTCAGGTGATTCCAACGGCGCAGCTGCTCGCTCGAAACTCCGAAGCGATCGGCGACTGTGACCAGCGTATCGCCGCGACGCGAGGTGTACCTTTGCGGATGCGCGCTCGCCGCCGAAACGCTGGTGTACACGGGCACAACCAACTCGTCGCCAGCCTCCACACCTTCTCCCGCCGCGAGGTCGTTGGCCGCCGCGAGGTCGTCCGCCTTCACATGAAAGAGGTCCGCCACCTGCTGCAAAGTCTCTCCCGCACGCACATCGTGGAAGCGCCAGCTGGCTCTCTTCTCCTCTGGGATTTCAGCGATGCGCTTCTGGAACATCTCCTTCGTTCCGCCCGGAATGTGCAGATCGAAGGAGATATCGCGCGGTGTGTTGAGGCGCAGCAGCGATGGATTCAAGCCCACCAGCGTGGCCAGTGTGGAGTCCGTGACGTCCGCCGCAAGACGTAGATCCATGGCGTAGTTCACCGTCACCGTGTCATAGTTTGCGGCGGGTTCCACGTTCATGGAGGTCAAACCATACTGCTTCGGGTTCTTCGCCATGATGGCCGCAGCCAGCATAGCGGGAACGTAGTTCTTCGTTTCGCCCGGTAGGGCATTGCGCCGGTAGAGCTCCCAGAAGTCTGCGTACCCGGTCCGCATGACGGCCTTCTGTACATTGCCTGGACCCCAATCGTAGGCAGCCATGACCAGATACCAGTCGCCGAACTGGTTGTAGAGCGTCTTCATGTACTTCGCATAGGCGCGCGAGGACTTCTCCGGGTCGAAGCGCTCATCGAACCAGCCATTGCGGTCCAGACCGTAGGCACCGCGGAAGGGCATGAACTGCCACATGCCTCCTGCGCCGCTCTTTGCGTTGAACGCCTGCGGCTGAAAGCCCGATTCGGCAATCGCCTGGTAGATCAGATCCTGAGGAACGCCTTCTTCGCGCAGGATCTTCTTGATCATGGCTTCGTACTTGCCAGCGCGTTCCAGCGAACGCACCAGGTGGGCGTGGCCGCCTGCGTTGTTGGTGAAGTAAGAGATGTATCCGGCAACGTAGTCGTTCACCACCAGAGGAAGATCGGAGGTCGTGGTCTTCAACTCGGCGTTCAACTGTGCGGTCAATTCGGGATTCGAGGGGAAGGTCAAATCGCCCGCAGCCTCTACCGGAGACTCTTCAATGCGTGGAGAGAAGCCGTTGCCCTGCTTCAGGGCATCCATCTCCAGGGCATTTACGGAACCCACTGTGCGCTCAAACTCGTCGTTCAGCGCATCATTCGTCTTGATATCGATCCCGCTGGTCAGCATGAGGTCTACGGCGAAGTCGAAGTCCAGGCGGGCTGCATCCAGACGCCCTGCACGGTAGTTCTGCACGCCGCTCTGGTAGGTGCGGTCTACCTGAGCGATGAGTTGCTGTACTTTGACTACTAACTGGCGGTCGGCAAACTGTACCGCCGGGTCTACCTTCACCGCTTCGGCCGAGGGTGTCAGGGCAGGCGCCGTCGCCTGCTTCGGCGGCGTACCGCCTCCCTGCTCTGCGGGGCACCCTGCTAAAAAGAAGAGAGGCACACACAATAGGGCGCGAAGAGCGTACTTGGGCGACGTCCGAAGGTTCAATTGCACCTCTTTATTGTAGTCACCCAGCCCACGACTGGTCTCTTTTGGCTGCTCGTAGCTGTTAAGATGGAGTCTGGAGTATCCCGCCTCTTCATGGACCCGAAATACATACGAAACTTCGCGATCATCGCTCACATCGATCATGGCAAATCCACGCTGTCTGACCGCCTGCTGGAACTCACCGGCTCGCTGACCCATCGCGAGATGCAGGCCCAGGTGCTGGACGCCATGGATCTGGAGCGCGAGCGCGGCATCACGATCAAGGCCCACTCCGTCCGCATGATGTACAAGGCGAAGGACGGCATTACCTACCAGCTCAACCTGATCGACACGCCCGGCCACGTCGACTTCTCCTACGAGGTCTCGCGTTCGCTCGCCTCGTGCGAAGGCGCTCTGCTCGTGGTGGATGCGACCCAGGGTGTCGAGGCGCAGACGCTCGCGAACGCCTATCTGGCCATCTCGAACGGTCTGGAGATCCTTCCGGTCATCAACAAGATCGATCTTCCCAGTGCTGACATCGAACGCACCAAGGAGATGATCGAGAACACGGTAGGGCTTCCGGCAGACGACGCCATCGCGGTCAGCGCGAAGACCGGACTCAACGTCGAAGAGATCCTCGAAGCCATCGTGACCAAGCTTCCGTCTCCCAAAGGCGATGCCTCGGCTCCTCTGCAGGCGCTGATCTTCGACTCCTGGTTCGACGCCTATCGTGGCGTCATCGTGCTTGCGCGTGTGATCAACGGTAGACTCCGTACCGGCCAGAAGATCAAGCTCATGTCGAACGGCAAGGTCTTCGACGTCGAGAGCATGGGCGTTCTTACGCCGAAACCCGTCGAGATCGGGGAACTCTCTGCAGGCGAAGTCGGCTTCTTCGTCGCCACCATCAAGAACGTCGTGGACTCCAAGGTCGGCGATACGATCACCGATCCCGCCGAGCCCGCTACCGAGATGCTTCCCGGCTTTGAAGACATCAAGAGCATGGTCTTTGCTGGCCTTTACACCATCGAATCGCACGAGCACGGCGCTCTGCGCGACGCTCTGGAAAAGCTCAAGCTCAACGACGCTTCGTTCTCCTTCGAGCCCGAAAG
Organism: Terriglobus sp.; assembly: GCA_023265355.1. Taxonomy (GTDB): domain Bacteria; phylum Acidobacteriota; class Terriglobia; order Terriglobales; family Acidobacteriaceae; genus Terriglobus. The sequence goes on along the minus strand of JAHFTZ010000072.1, from coordinate 5,144 downwards.
CTCCGTTGCCCTCGGCTTCGGTTTCCGTTGTGGCTTCCTCGGTCTCCTCCACATGGAGATCATCCAGGAGCGCCTCGAACGCGAGTTCGGCCTCGATCTCATCACCACTGCGCCCGGCGTAAAGTACCGCATCACGCTTACGGGCGGGGAAGTGGTTGAAGTCGAAAACCCATCGCGCTGGCCCGATCCCACCAATATCGCCCAGATCGAAGAGCCTGTGATTATCGCGAAGATCCTCACCAACGAAGAGTACGTCGGCGGCATTCTCAAGCTGGTGGAAGACAAGCGTGGCAAGCAGCAGAACTTTGAGTACGTCAGCTCCAACCGGGTTCTGCTGACCTATCAACTACCGCTCAACGAGATCGTGCTCGACTTCTACGATCGTCTGAAGAGCGTCTCGCGTGGTTATGCTTCGCTGGACTACGCTCTTGCGGGACTCTGGGTCTCGCCCATGGTCAAGATGGATATTCTTATTGGCGGCGATCCCGTTGATGCTCTTTCGGTGATCGTGCATCGTGACTTCGCCTTCGAACGTGGCAAATCGCTCGTGCACAAGATGCGCGAACTGATTCCGCGCCAGATGTTCGAGGTTGCCTTGCAGGCCGCGATCGGCGCCAAGATCATTGCGCGCGAGACTGTCTCCGCTATCCGCAAAGACGTCATCGCCAAATGCTACGGTGGCGACATCAGCCGTAAGAAGAAGCTCCTCAATAAGCAAAAAGAGGGCAAGAAGCGGATGAAGCGGATCGGGAAAGTCGATATCCCGCAGGAGGCCTTCCTGGCCGTCCTCAAGGTCGGCGAAGACTAGTCGCTTACGACAGCGGTTACTTTCACTCTTCCAGCACACCCTCTTCTCCAGCCAGCCTGAAGAGGGAGGCAGAGCCATGTCTAAAATCTTTCCTCTAAAGGGAAGATTTGGTCACAGAATTTTCACTTGACTCTCCAAAGGCAAAGGCCTACAAAGGCTCCGCAACCGATAACTAGCAGAAATTAGACGTTTAACCTGTGCAGTTCTTTTGGAGAGCCCATGTTTCGCATTTTCAATTGCTGGAAGAGAGTCGCACTCGTCGTGTTGATTCTGGCTGCAGGCCAGAACATCACCGCCCAATCAGATAACTCATCCCTTACGGGAGCGGTCACCGATGCAAATGGTGCCGCACTCCCGAACGCCAAAGTGGTCGCGCGCGATGTTGCTACAGGGCAGGATCGTGATACGACGACCAACGAATCCGGCAACTACAACTTCGTCAATATCCGGCCAAGCCGTTACACGGTAACCGTCACCAGTCCAGGATTCCGCTCTGCGTCCGTGAGCGACGTGCAGGTGGATGCCAGCATTGGCCGTCGTGTCGATATCTCTCTCAAAGTAGGCGAGGCAGGTACGAGCATCACCGTAGAAGCGGGCGCCAATGCCGTGCAGACGGAGAGCGCATCGGTCGGTCAGCTTGTTACGCAGGAGCAGGTCAAGAGTATTCAACTCAACGGACGCAACCCGCTCTACCTTTCCCAGATGGAGCCGGGCGTCGTCCGCAACAACTCTATGGCAGCCTTCGCCTTCTCGCTCGATAACGGGATCAACGTTGGCGGCGCTAGAAGCCAGGAGAGCATCATTACCCTGGACGGCGCTCCGATGGTGCGCACGCGTTCGAACGGAACCAGCGTCGGTGTCGCGGATGTGGACTCCACCTCGCAGATCCAGATCCTCACCACGAGTTACCCGGCGGAGTTTGGTCGCGCCTCTGGCGGTCAGATTCGCATGGTTCCCAAGAGCGGCACCAGCCAGTTCCATGGTTCGGTGTATGAGTTCTTCCGTAATACGGCGCTCAATGCCAACACCTGGCAGAGAAAGCTGACCGCCGCACTCACAAACACGCCCAACAAACCGCAGGCGTTCCGCTACAACCAGTTTGGCTGGAACTTCAATGGCCCGGTCACCTTCCCTCACTTCAATACGGGCCGCCAGAAGCTCTTCTTCCTCGCGGGACAGGAGTTTGTGAAGTACAACCACGATGACACGGTTTCCTGGTTGGCTCCGACGGCGCGGATGCGCAACGGCGACTTCGGCGAACTGCTGTCTCCAAACATCTTTTACAGCTGTCTCAACGCTGCCGGTCAAACGACGACAGGGACCTGCGTCAACAATCAGATCAAGAGTCCGACCACGGGGCTGCCGTACGCTAACAATGACATGCGGACCGTTCCGGGTGACCTTAGTGCAAATGGTCTTGGCCTTCTCCGGGCGTTTCCTCTGCCAAACGTAACCGGGTCCAACACCTTCAACTGGACCGATGCCGCTCTGTACACAGAGTCTCAGCGCAAGGATACGCTGGTCATCGACTTCATTCCGAAGGACAGCCAGCGGTTCCGTTTCTCGCTGCTGAACTTCAACTACGACAACCGCAACCCACACTCGGGCAGCTTCAACCGCACACCGCAGACCTTCCATCGCCCCAATCAGGTCGCAGTCTTCCACTACCAGTGGACGATCTCTCCGACCATGGTGAATGAACTCGTTGTCTCAGCCGCCGCCGATCACGTGAAGATCGGTATCGACCTGTCCTCGGGTCTCTACGATCGTACGAGCTATGGCATCAACTACCCCTACCTCTATGGGGCAGGAACCAAGCAGATCCCGAACAAGATCCCAACTATCCAGATCGGCAACTTCCAAACCCTGGACGGCCTGCCGTATCCCTCAAGCTCCGGCGGTATTGTCTACGGAGCGGCTGATAACTTCACCAAGGTGTGGGGAAATCACACACTCAAAGCAGGCTTCAACTTTGAATACGCTGGTGAAAATAACTTTGACCAGATCAGCGTCTCCAGCACCACCCCTGGAGCGACCAACAACCAGAACGGCTTCTTCCGTTTCTCCGATACGCGCGGTAACTCCGCTCCGACAACGGGACGAGCTGTAGCCAACGCTGCGGCAGGTCTCTTCGATACCTACGGCGAAATCGGTACGCGCTCCTACACCCTCTATCGCGGCACGATGTATGAAGGCTTCCTTCAGGATCAATGGCGCGCGCGTTCCAACCTCGTCATCGAGCTCGGCGCTCGCTACAGCATCATGAATCCCTACTACGCAAAGTGGGGCAACCAGTCCGTCTTCAATCCGGGCAGCTACGATCCGTCGCTGGCTTCCACGGTCGATCCCGTTACGGACATTGTGACGGGCGGCGATCGCTACAACGGCGTCGTTATCCCAGGCAGCGGCTTCCCCTCTTCGGCCGCCGGTCACGTGGATCCCTCCATCATTGGAGGAGCGTTTAGCCGCTTGTTCCGCGGCTTTAGCAACACGTACTCGCCCACAGTGAAGTCCAACATTCAACCGCGCATAGGTTTCGCGTATCAGGCACGTCCCGATATGGTGATCCGTGGCGGATTTGGTCGCTACTTCCAACGCCTCGGCATCAGCGACAACGTGTTTACCGGTGGTAACGCTCCATTCCAGCCCTCTTCCACCGTCACTAACGGAAGCGTCGACCAGCCAGGTGGTGTGGGAACGAACAGCTTTCCGTTCAACTACTCTTCGCAGGCCTTCAATTATCCAAGCCCTGAGGCCTACGCGTGGAACCTGACCGTTGAACAGTAACTGAAGGCTATCGGAACGTTCAACATCGCCTACGTTGGTCGTCGCGGCATCCACCTGGAGCAGCTTGCGAACATCAATCAGCTCCAGCCCGGAACGATTCAGGCCAATCCGAATGTAAAACAGCCGGATGCCCTGCGCCAGTTCAAGGGCTTCTCCAACATCAACGAGACGCAGAATAAGGGCTCGTCCATGTATCACTCCCTCCAGGTCAACCTGCGACGGAGATTGACCCATGGCCTTCTGTTCGGCGTTGCCTACACGTGGTCCAGGAGCATGGACTTTGGTTCCAGCAATGGCACCAATCTGCCCAATGCTTACGACAAGTCGATCTTCTATGGACCGAGCGATTTCGATACGCGGCACGTCTTCGTCTCGAACTTCGTTTATAACGTCCCGTTCGCTTCTCACTCGACTCACTACATCGAGCGCGCGGTTCTGGGCAACTGGCAGTTTTCGGGAACTCTCCAGGGGCAGACCGGACGTCCGCTGAATGTCTCCGTGAGCGGTGTGGACTATGCTGGCGTAGGCCAAGGATCTGGTACACAGCTTTGGCGGCACAACGGTCCAGTTAATGTCTCTAAGGGCTTTGCCGGTCAGAGGGGCAGAGACTTTTACTTTGATCCGACGGTATGGGTGCAGCCTGCTGCCGGGACCTTCGCTCCACGCGGTTCGCGTAACCAGATCTTTGGACCTGGTTTCCAGAGCTACAGTGCGGCCCTGCAGAAGACGATGCACATCATCCCGAACCACGAGAATCACGCGCTTGTCTTCCGTGCAGAGGCCTTCAACCTGGCGAATCATCCCACCAAAGACAACCCAGTCGTAAATCCGACCTCCAGCAACTTCGGTCTCTCCCAGACGAAGGGACAGACCTACGGAGCGGATCGCCAGTTCCAATTCAGCCTGCGTTACGCGTTCTAAGCAGCAGCGCTGTAACTTTTGAGCGGCGAGCCCCAGCTGGGCTCGCCGCTTTTTCTTGCATGCTGCGCGACAACTGCAGCTCAGTCTTGTTGTGGATTTTAAAACTGGAAGGATACGTTCTTTTGAGGGACGTGCGGCTCTTCGTTGCCGCTGCTTTCTGCATTCGAAATGCAAAATGTCCGGTAGCCGTCCTGGATTGAGACATAACACAGTCTGTGGAAACTGGTTTTTGTCCGGCTTTCCACATTTTGAACCTGATTTGCTAGGGTTAACCTCTCTGGTTCTCTCTAAATTGTTCAATCTAAAGAAGAATATGGCTTCCTAAAAAAGGAACACCGCGTCATGGCGCGGTAGCGATTCCACCGAAGGTGTAGGGGAAACCTGCAATCCACATTTTTTTCCACAGAGATCCGTGGCAAAAGGGATTTTTACACACGCAAAAAAAGGAGGCCGTAAGGCCTCCTTTTTTTGCGTGTGTTGTTGGAGCTTACTTCTTAGGGGCAGTGGGCGTAGTCGAACGCGGCGGGGTACGCTGCGTTGTGGCTGGACGACCTGCTCCCGGAGCCGATGGCGGCGGTGCGGCAACACCCGAAGAGGTGTTGTACGCGTCGACGACGGCGCGGGTGAT
>JAHFTZ010000071.1 GCA_023265355.1 Terriglobus sp. | reverse complement strand
CGCTGCTCGGGCGAAAAACCTGGCAATCTTACAAGTCAGGCATGTAGGGTTGCTTTTCCAGAATCTGGGGCCTAGACAACCTCATCATTGGACCCGTGACCGGGAAGCCTGCCGAAAAGGCGTCTAATGAAGGATGGGCAATGGTTACAGTTATCGATAACTTTCGCGATGGTCCAAAGTACAACATTCGCATCGCATGGTTGTCAATCAGCTTTGTGCTCTTACCGACCTAATCCGGCCGGTGGGAGGCCAATTCGACCAACGCAATGGCAGCCATTGAATCCAGCGGCGCAGGAAGCCTGTAGGCTATGAACCGCGTCTTATCGAAGTACAATCTAATCGCCAGTGCCGAAAAAACCCCTCCATCCCGGTCGAAAGTCATCCTCGCCCGCGGGCGAGGATGGGGAAGATTCCGCTCCAGACGCAGAATTGTCCGAAGAGAGCGAAATTTCGCAACAAAATGGGGAAGATGGTGTTCCAGATGATATGGCATCGCTGGCGCTCAATCCGGGCATTCTGGGAAACGAGGAGTTAGAAGCCAAGGCCGTCCCCGCACATAATCCCATTGCGGAAACCGACGACGCGGCCATGATGCTCCGTCTGGCTGCTGGCGAGATGGAGTGCTTCGACTTCCTGATCAACAAATATCGCCGCCAGATCGTCCATTTCATGTACCGCATGGTGCACAATCAGGCGGTTGCGGAGGAGATGGCGCAAGAGGTCTTCCTTCGGGTCTACCGGTCGCGCGAGACTTATCGCGCCGAGGCTCGCTTCAGCACCTGGCTCTACCGCATTGCCACCAATCTCGCCGTCAACCATGCGCGGGACACGAAGAACGAGCGCACTGCGCAGACAATTCACCTGGATGAGCCGGACTCCGAAACCGGGACCACACCAGACGTGGCCGACCAACATATTTCGGCCGAAACCAATATGCTACGGCAGGAGCGCATGGCTGCAATCCGCCAGCACGTCAACGCTCTTCCGGAACGCCAGCGGATGGCTGTCCTGATGCATAAATATGAAGAGATGGATTACAAACAGATTGGCGAGGTGCTGAAACTCAGCGAATCCGCTACCAAATCTCTTCTCTTCCGCGCTTACCAGACCTTGCGGGAGACTTTGAAAGACTTTGTCTAGAACCTCGGGTTTAAGTAGTTAGTAGCATGTTGTTTTGAAATCTTTGAATCATTGCTGCCGTCGCACTACGGGGAAACAAGTGCAGGAGCTGAGTATGGACTGCAAGAAGTACGAAACCGAGATCCTGGATCTGATCGATGCCCCTTCGGGCCCGAACGGAGCTCCCTTGGCGGATCACGTTGCGGCGCGTCATATCGCTTCCTGCCCGGAGTGTCTGACCGAGCTGAACCAGATGCGTGCCACCTTCGCCGCCATGAGCGACTGGACTGCCCCCGAGATTTCACCGTGGTTCGATGGAAAGCTCGCCGCGCGTCTGCGCGAGGCTCAGGAGGCCCAGCCGGAGGGATTTTTTGCTCGTCTGCGCTCTCGTTTCCTCTTTACCTCCAACCTGCAGCTTCGCCCGGTCCTGGCAGGGACCACGGCGGTCATGCTCGCCGTTGGCGGTGCCGGTTATGCCAGCTTTGTCCATTTGCATCCGGCCGTACAGGTCTCGGCCACCGTCCAGGACCTCCAGCTTCTCGACAACGATGCAACGGCTCTGCAGCAGATTGACCAACTTGTCGACGACAACTCTGCGGATGACAGCAGCGATTCCACCAGCTAACGGCAGCTGCTTCTAAAAAAGGAAAAATCTCACGGATGAGCAGACTCTTGCTTATTCTCGGAAAGAAATGATGATCAGGCTGCAGACAATGCGTACGCCTCCCCCCTACCGGACAGCTTCTGGTAAGCGGGGCGCACTTGTCTTCTTTCTGGCGATTGCCCTTTTTCCTTCCCTCTCGCTCGCTCAGAACCGGCGACCGCAACCGCACATGCAGGGACCTCCCCCGATGCGGCAGATGCCTCGCCCCCCCCTTGGACCGGGGCAGCAACAGCATTTCACCCAGTGGATGCAGCAGCGTAGTCATCTCAATCCTCAGCAGCAGCAGCAGGCGCTCCGGCAGGAACCCGGCTTCCGCCAGCTGCCCCCTGAGACGCAGCAGCGGCTGATGAACCGCCTGCAGTACCTGAACCAGATGCCACCCGAGCAGAGGCAGCGCCTCATCGACCGGAATGAGCAGATGGAACGTCTTTCCCCACAGCAGCGTCAGCAGGTGCGGGGTGCTCTGCAGCAGTTGGGTGGACTTCCGATGGACCGGCGTCGCGCCGTGGCGAGGTCTTTCCGCGAACTGAGGAACTTACCCCCCGATCAGCGGGGCGCCGTTCTGAATTCGCCGGACTATCGCTCGCAGTTCAACGACCAGGAGCGCGATACGCTCTCTAACCTGATGCAGGCTGAGCCATACATCCCTGTGCGGCGATAAGTGTTAGGTAATTCCTAATCGCGTACTGAGCTTTGCATATGAACCGGCGGAGTCACCATCTTCGATGTGTCCTTGATCGCTGCGATATCGCGATCGTAACGGCCCGCAACGGAGTTCGACCGAATGATCGCCATCTCCTCCAGCATCTTTGCGCCGTCCTTGAGATAACTCATCTTGCTGCGCTCATCGTGTCCCCAGGTAACCGCGACTTCCTTCACGCCGTAGCCCAGTTTCCGCGCGATGAACAGGATCTCCGGGTCAAAGCCCCAGCGCTCAATCCTCTGCAACCTGAAGATTACCTGCGCAGCAGATCGGCGGAACGCCTTAAAACCACACTGTGTGTCGGCAAAGGGAAGACCCATCACCATGCGCGTAAGCGCATTGAAGCAGCGGCCAAAAAAACGACGGTAGAGTGGCTGGTGACGCGTCTGGCGGTCTCGATCAAGCCAGCGCGATCCAATGGCGACATCCGCGCCCTGATCGATCGCTGCAAAGAGCCGCGAAGCCTCTTCGATCGGAGCCGAAAGGTCGGCATCGGTAAACATGACGATGTCCCCCGTAGCCTGCAAAAGGCCATTGCGTACGGAGTACCCTTTGCCCTTGTTGCCAGGGTTACGCAGAAGGCTCAAATAGCTGAAACGTTCCATCCAACGCTGCACGATGGTTACAGTGTCATCGGTAGAACCGTCGTCCACCACGGTCACTTCGGCGTCCCAGCCACTTGATTCGACGCACTCCAGAACGCGCTCAAGCGTCCGCCCAATGCGGGCGCTTTCGTTGAAGGCCGGAATAATAATGCTGATACGCGGATGCGACATGAGATCGACCTGAACGTTCCCTCTTCCTGAAGCACCTCCACGCCAAAATACCTCTGGAGGGGAAAAGTTCAGTCAAAGACCATAATGATACGTCATCCATTGGACGACAGCCAAAAGGAATTAGGCGCATGCGAATTATTGCATGAAAATCGGGTGTAAACTCAACCTACGATGCCGGAAGAAACTGTACCTCCACCGCCTCCCGTTCCCTCCAACGCCTTCGCTTACGCCCCCACGCCGCCGCCACGCAGGCGTTCCGCTGGCTTCTGGCTCCTCATCATCGGTGGATCTCTGGCGATGCTCGCTCTGCTCATCGGGGGTACAGTATGGAGCGCGATGCAGTCGCTCAAAGCGAACGACTCTGACGAGAACAGCATTGCGACCTCCTCGAAGAAGATCGGTGTCATCGAGGTCACCGGCGTCATTCTGACCGCAGATACCCTCTCCCAACAGATGCGCAAGATGGCGGCGGACAGCGATGTGAAAGCGATCATCCTCCATATCAACTCGCCCGGCGGCGGCGCAGCGGCATCGCAGGAGCTCTTCAACGAAGTCGTGCGCATTCGCAAGGAAAGCCATAAGAAGATCGTTGCCTCCATCGAGAGCGTGGGCGCGTCCGGGGCTTATTACATCGCTTCGGGATGCGACAAGATCTACGCGAACGACGCCTCCGTCGTGGGTTCCATCGGCGTCATCATGGAGTGGACGAACTATGGCGAGCTCCTCCGCTGGGCCAAGCTGAAAAATGTGACGCTGAAAGCCGGTGAGCTTAAGGACGCGGGCGATCCCACACGCGACCTCACCCTTAAAGAACAGGCCTACTTTCAGACCCTCGTCGACAATATGCACGGACAGTTCATCCACGACGTCGCCACGGGCCGTAGCACATCGGACGATAAAATCCTTCCGCTGGCGACCGGGCAGGTATGGACCGGACAGCAGGCCATCGGGCTCCATCTGATCGACAAACAGGGCGGCTTCCGCGTCGCTCTGATGGACACCGCACGCGACGCCGGTATCTCCGGCGAACCCGGCATCCAGCGCCCAGCTAAGGCCAAACGCAGCGTCCTGTCGGCCCTTATGGGTGGTGACGCGGACAATCTCTTCCCGAATCCCTCAAAGCTTCTCGACCAGGCACCCGGTTTCTATTACATGTGGAAATAGTCGAATTTTGTCACGCAACCAGCACCAGATTGGAACACCGTCGAGCGCTGTTAGAAAACAGAGATCGAACTCCACCAGTGGCGCGTCTAAAATAGGTCTGTAGGACGCAGCGCGAAAGGATACCTTCCATGACCAAGGCCGATCTGGTAGACAAAGTGACTGACCTCGGAGATCTCACGCGACGCGACGGGGAGATCATCGTGGAAACCCTCTTCGAGGGCGTCGTCAGTGCGCTCAAAGCCGATGACAAGGTCGAAATTCGCGGCTTCGGCAGCTTCCGCACGCGGCAGCGTAACTCACGCATCGGGCGCAACCCCAAAACTGGTGAACGGGTCGATGTCCCCGCCAAGCGCGTTCCCTTTTTCAAACCATCGAAAGAACTGCGCGATCTCGTGAACACGACGAAGGCCGCGCCAGACACCATCGATCCGCATCATCCCCCCGCAATGTAGACGGGGTAGATCGTCGTAGACCGGAGTAGATCGCGACATCAGTTGGTGGAAGTCCCCTCCATGAGAGCCTGAAACGCCAATCGATAACGCTCCGGCAGAGCGGCCTTCGTCATTGCCTTGTCCACCACAATGTGGGTCGTCTCTCCCTCACACAAAAGGGTCTCGTCTTCGACGCGCACGACCCGGTAGGCAAACTTCATGAGCGATCCGCGCAATGCAGAGATTCGCGTCCGCACGGCGATCTCGTCGTCGTACCGCGCGGGCGACTTGTACCGCGCCGTCGCCTCCACCACAGCGATCATGAAGCCCTCTGCCTCAAACTGCTTGTAACTCAAACCGAGCGATCGGAGAATTTCCACACGTCCAACTTCAAACCAGACCAAGTAATTTGCGTGGTACACCACGCCCATCTGGTCCGTCTCCGCATAACGCACACGCACACGGGCTTCAGCGTGGATTTCGCTCCATGGAGCAGGGCCTGAGGAACGGGTCTCTTCTGTCATCCTTTCAGTCTATCGGTGCAACCCGCGAAGGCTGGGATTCATTCTTCGCCAAGTGCTACCCTGAACGCCCATGGAAGACCTTCTTATCCGGCCGACAGACGTACTTCTCGTCATCGATCTCCAGACCGACTTCACCCCCGGCGGAGCGCTGGCCGTGCCCGGCGGAGACGAGATCATCCCCGCGATCAATGCCTTATCGCAGAGCTTCGAACACGTCATCGTAACCAGAGACTGGCATCCCCTCGGACACATCTCCTTCGCGTCCACGCACGGCAAACAGCCCTTTACGGACACTGTGGAGGCCACCTACGGCACCCAAGCCCTCTGGCCCGATCACTGCGTCCAGCAGACTCCAGGCGCGGAACTGCACCGCGATCTTCACCTCGCCCATCTCGATCTCATTCTGAACAAAGGCGCGCGCCCCGAGATCGACTCCTACTCCGCCTTCCTGGAAAACGATCACACAACCCCCACAGGCCTCGCCGGATACCTGCGCGAACGCGGCTTTCACCGCCTCTTCCTCTGCGGCCTGGCAACGGACTTCTGCGTCGGCCACTCCGCACTCGACGGCGTCCATCTTGGCTTCGAGTGCATCGTTCTGGAAGATCTCACCCGCGGAATCGCCCCATCCACCATCGCAACCATGGAAGAAAAATGGCAAGCCGCCGGCGTCAAAACCCTCGCTTCACAGACCTTGAAAGCTAAACCCCATACAACCCAGGAAATCATGCACCGTCCAAGCACCCGCTGACCCGTTACTCTTTAGGTTCCACTGCGGTTATTTTGGCACTCTTGCCGATTACTACCCGGATTCCCCTTGACTCATAAGGAATCTATTGTCATTCTAGGCACGTCGCCTGTCTTTTATCGGACGTACGACACAGGAGCCTTGCTCTGGCATCCTGTCCGCTCTACACAACTATGGCAACCATGATGGCACCCGTTGAACAACGGGAGGTACTTCGTTGCGATCACTGCGCTTTGGTCCAGTTTCGCCGGATCGATAGCCTTTGCCGCCGCTGCCACAAGTCACTCGATGTCGAAGAGCTGGCACCCGTGCCCGTTACCCTCGCTGTCGTCCCCACAGCCCTGCCCCGCGAAGACTCCGGTCTCCAGGTAGCTGCGGCTGTCCGCGATCTGCGGCTCGTGCGTAATCTCTCGCAGCGTCAGCTTGCCGGTCGCATGGGCGTCCCGCGCACCTATATCTCCAAGATCGAAAACGGAAAGGCCATGCCGACGATCGGATCGCTCGAACGTCTCGCACGCGCCCTTCAGGTCGACATCTCCGACCTCCTCCGCGATGCCAAAACACGGCACCAGGGAGAGGCGGCCGTCCTCACCGCTGACCCCTTTCTGGCTGAAATTGCACAGTTTGTCGGCCAGTTGGATCCCATCCAGCGCTCCATCTTCCTCAACCAGGTGCGCGAGTTGGCCGCTGGCCGCCGACGCATGGCCTAAGGAAGCGAACCGTAAGACCTCCCTCCTCCACACGGAGTCCCTGCACGGTGCGATTGCGCCTGCAGGGACGAAGTGATACGGTCGTTTCTGCGAGGTCGTCTTGCCGCTTACACAGCCTCTCCGCGTCCACGAGTTGTCCTCTGAGGAGGCCGCGCTCTACCGCACGCTGGATCCCACACGTATTCCCGAACACGTCGCCATCATCATGGATGGCAATGGCCGCTGGGCCGGAAAACGCGCCATGAAGCGCTTCCGTGGCCACCAGCAGGGTGCGGAGTCCGTCCACTTCGTGGTCGAGACCGCCTCCCGCATCAATCTTCCGTACCTCACGCTCTATGCTTTTTCGTTGGAAAATAACCTGCGCCGACCGAAGTCCGAGGTTAGCTTCCTCATGAAGCTCCTTCGCTCTTACCTCGTCGGCAATGTAAAGCGCATGCAGGACAACAACGTCCGCATGGCCTATATCGGTCGCACCCATGAGCTTCCGGCAGAAGTGCAGGAGACCATGCAATGGGCCGAAGCCGAGACGGCAAAGAACACCGGCACCACCCTGACCCTGGCCCTCAACTACGGCTCCCGCTGCGAGATCGTCGACGCCGCGCGTCTGGCCATGCAGAACACACTGGCCGAGGCGAAGCGCAGGGGCATCTCCGTGGAAGATCTCCTCGCCGTGGACGAACACGCGGGCATCACGGAAGAATCTCTTGCAGCCGCCATGTATACACGTACCCTGCCGGACCCCGATCTGCTCATCCGCACCTCGGGCGAGATGCGCATCTCCAACTTTCTCCTCTGGCAGATCGCTTACGCGGAGCTTCACGTCACCGACCTCCTGTGGCCTGATTTCCGAGGTCTTCATCTGCTAGAAAGCATCGCCGAATTCCAGCGTCGCGACCGCCGTTACGGCGGCATCGGACAGGTAGAGACCGACGAAGAGCTCCCCGATCCGGCTCCGGTTCTTCACGGGTAGGGATTGCAACAGACTGGCGCGCGGCATTGAAGCTGTATCCTTGCCAGAGCATGAAGCGCATTCTTACCGCCATCGTTCTGATCGCCCTCGTCTTCGGTCTCATCTTCTGGAGTAATCCCCAGGCCCTCATCGCCTTCTGCGGAATCGTAGCCTGCCTGGCCGCTTATGAATTCGCAGCCCTCACCAAGGCAGGCGGCACACCCATCCCCGCCTGGTGGATGATCCCCGCCGTCATCATCTTCTTCGTCGTCACCGACTATCGCCCGATGGAAGCTCCCCTCCCCGTCCTGAGCTTTCTTGGCCTCTCTCTGCTCACCATCTCCGCCTTTCGGGGACAGTTGGAGCGTGCCCTTCCCACCGCCGCTTCAGGTTTCTTCGCCCTGATCTACATCGCCTATCCTCTGTCGCTTCTCCCCCTCTTCGCGCAAAAAGAGAACGGGATTGCGCTGCTCATCTTCCTTATGCTCGCCGTCTGGACCGGGGATATCGCCGCGCTGTACATCGGCAAGGCCTTCGGCCGCCACAAGCTGGCACCCTCGCTCAGCCCGAACAAGACATGGGAAGGCGCCTTCGCCTCCATCGCCGGTTCGGTGCTCATCACGGCGATGCTGATCACGGTCTCGAACACACTGACCAGTCGCGGCAACACGCTTCTGCACATCAGCGAACCTATCTGGCAGACCCTCCTGCTCGCCGTCCTGGTCAACATCGCTGCACAGGTGGGAGATCTCCTTGAATCCGCCATCAAACGCGGCGTGGGCGTCAAAGACTC
>JAHFTZ010000070.1 GCA_023265355.1 Terriglobus sp. | reverse complement strand
ATCGGGGAGAGTCTTTCTGGGATCGCAAGGTACTTCGCGGTCGTTCAGGAGCTCCCCGACCTCTTTGGCCCGGGTGACGAGGACGCGTTTCTTCTCCGTGTCGCGGTAGACCGGATGGGTGGCACGCAGTGGGTCATAGACCGCGTGGGGATCTTTCTGGAACGTGGGGTCGAGGGGATTTGGAAGAACTACGTGGGCCTGTTTGCTCATCTCATCTCTCTGCAAGGGAATTTTGCCTCAATGGATTAACGCGCCGGGTTTTTGTTTATTCCATGCGGGTGCAATTTTGCACATACCTCTGTCCCAAAACAGTAGATGGGCACCTGGGCTTCGCTTTCGTAAGATCTGTCGCGGAGTGGTATTCTCCGCAACAGGAGTTGCAGTTGGAGATGGCAGAGATTATGGCAGGAACGGTATTGGCGACGGGAGCGATTGGCGTGGCACAGGGAGCGAGCGATCCCTTGAGGGTGTGGGTTGGAGATCCCGACGCGGCGGCGATGCATGCGTGGGTGCAGGGGCATCTGGACGAGGCCGCGAGGCTGGAGGCGCAGTTGCTGGCCGTGAAGGGTGCACGCACGGTGGAGAATACGCTGGCTCCCTTCGATGAGGCGACGCGCGCTTTGGATACGGCGAACAGCGGGGCGAACCTTCTGAGCAGCGCTTCGCCGAAGAAAGAATTGCGCGATGCGGCCCAGGTAGAGAGTCAGCGTATTCGTAAGGCGTGGGATGAACTGTCTCTGAATCGCGCGGTGTATGAAGCATTATGCGCGGTAGACCTTGCAAAGGCCGATGCGCCGACGAAGTTCTACATGGAGAAGACGCTGCGGGAGTATCGCCTGGCGGGTGTGGATAAAGATGAGGCGACACGGAACAAGGTGCGTGATCTGCAGGACAAGCTGACCGGGCTGATGCTGAGCTTCCAGCGAAACGTCGATGAGAGCATTGGCCACATCGAGGTGAAGGATGTGGCGGAGCTGGACGGGCTTCCAGCGGATTATATCGCCCGGCATCCGGCCAACTCCGAGGGCGTGATTACGATCACGACCGACGAACCGGATTATGGCCCGGTCATGACGTATGCGAAGTCGACGGCCCTGCGGCAGCGAATATTTACGACGTACAACACGAGGGCGTATCCGGCGAACAAGGACCTTCTGTTGCAGGTTCTGGGTGTGCGTTCGGAGCTGGCGCAGCTGTTGGGATTTGCCTCGTGGGCGGAGTTGGCGACGGCGGACAAGATGGTGGCCACGCCTGCAAATGTGCGTCTGCTGATCGAGGAGCTGGACAAGGCTGCGCGGCCTGTAGCGGCGAAGGAAAAGGCCGAGCTGATCGCCTTCGCGAAATCAAAGGACAGTTCGATCACAGAAATTCCAGAGTACAGCTCAAGCTACTGGATGGAGCAGTATCGGCGCGAAATCTATGGGTTCGACTCGCAGTCGGTGCGGAGCTACTTCCCTTTCGCGCAGGTGCAGGAGGGCGTTCTGCATGTGGCGTCCAGGCTCTTCCATATCAGCTTCGTACAAGTGAAAGACGCCGAGGTCTGGGACCCCTCGGTGACAGTCTTTGACGTGACGGATGGCGTTACGCCGGGGGGAACCAAGCTCGGGCGAATCTACATGGACATGCATCCACGCGAGGGCAAGGACAAGTGGTTCGACTCCGATACGGTGGTGGCGGGCAAGCGTGATATGGCTCTTCCCGAAGCGCGGTTGAATGGAAACTTCGCCGGAGGAGGGTCAGACGATTCCGGTCTGATGGAGTATGAGGACGTTGTTATTTTTTTCCACGAGTTCGGACACATGATGCATAACGTTCTCGGCGCTCACCAGGAGTGGGAGGCCATTGGGCCATTTTCCGTCGAGTGGGATTTTGTCGAAGCGCCTTCGCAGATGCTGGAGGAGTTCTTCGCCAATCGCGGCGTGATTGATACGTTCGCCAAAGACGCGAAGACGGGCGCGCCGATGCCGAAGGAACTCTTCGACAAGATGGTGAAGGCAGGCGCCTTTGCGCGCGGCATCTTTATCGAGCGGCAGTTGATGCTGGCGGAGTTTTCGCTAACGATGCACGACCGCGCGCCGCAGACGGTGGACCTGGATACCATGCTGCACGAGGGCTATCTGAAGTACGGCGCGTTTACCGAGTCTCCAGAGAACCGGATGTATACGACCTTCACGCACCTGATGGACTACAGCTCGAACTACTACACGTATATGCAGAGTAAGGTGATCGCGGTGGATTTCTTCGCGCAGTTCGACCAGGAGAACCTGCTGGATGGACCGACGGCGATGCGCTATCGCAAGACGGTGCTGGAGCCGGGTGGGAGCGTGAGCGCCAATACGCTGGTGAAGAACTTCCTCGGTCGACCGCAGAACTATGAGGCGGTGCGGAAGTGGATCAACGAGGAGTTTGCTGCGCCCGTGAAGTAAAAAATAGGGCGGCACGCAGGAGTCCGAGCGCGTGTCGCCCACAGGAGAGCAGCCTGTATCCAGTAGAGATGCATTCGCGTAGCCAATCTTTGAATATTGTTTTCAAGTAGTTGCAGGGAGGCGATACGGGGACTTTGGTCACTCGCGACCACTCACCGTTCGCATGTGGACAGTTTCCAGAAATTAGAACTCGATGCCCTTCTGGGCGAGGATGCCTTTTTGGTAGGCGTGTTTGACCTCGCGCATCTCGGTGACGGTGTCCGCCAGGGCGACGAGGGTGGGGTGAGCGCTGCGGCCGGTAAGGATGACGTGGAGCATCTCGGGGCGGTCCTGTAAGGCCTTTGCCACGATTTCAGGGTCGAGCATGCCGTAGCTGATGGCGTAGTTGATCTCGTCGAGGACGATGAGGTCGTACTCACCGGAGGCGATGGCCTCGGCGGAGACGCGCCAGGCGTCGGCGACGAGGGCGAGGTCTTCGGGATCGGCCTCCGCTCCGCCGACTTTGACAAAGCCGCGGCCCAACTGGCGGATCTCCATGTCGGGAGCAAGGCGGGCGATGCTGTCGAGTTCGCCGTAGTGCCAGGAGCCTTTCAAAAACTGGAGGATGAGGACGCGCATGCCGTTCCCCGCAGCACGCAGCGCCGTGCCGAGAGCGGCCGTGGTCTTGCCCTTGCCGGGGCCGGTGTTAATCAGGAGAAGTCCGCGGCGCTGGGTCTCTGGCTGATCCATGGGCATGATTCTAATGGCCTAGGTGGTAGGGATGGCGCGCCAGAATGGTGGCGGCGCGGTAGATCTGTTCGGCCAGGACGACGGCGGCGAGCTGGTGGGGCAGGGTCATGGGGCCTAAAGAGATAAGGTGGTCGGCGCTTTTGCGGTCAGCGGGCGACCAGCCATCCGCCGGCCCGATGGCGAGGAGGGCGGAGCGTTTGCCGCCGTCGCGGAGCGAACCGAGCAGGTTGGCAAACTCCACGGAACTATATTGACGCCCGGTGCTGTCAAGCAGAAGCAGGACGGAGGCGGGCTTGGCGCGGAGGGCGAGGACATCCGGGACGGTCTTGAGGGGGAGCCACTCGGCGGGGAGAAACGGGCTCGTCCTTTCGATGTAATCGCGTGTGAGCGCGGCGAGGGGAGAGTTGCGCGGAGCGGAGTCCCGGACTGTGGCGAGGGTGATGCGCACAGGCATGAGGGTACGGCGAAGAGTACGAATCGGCAAGCGCCTACAGAATTTGGTAGGCATCTGTGAGTTCGCGTAGATGGA
The DNA here is from genome assembly GCA_023265355.1 of Terriglobus sp. GTDB lineage: Bacteria > Acidobacteriota > Terriglobia > Terriglobales > Acidobacteriaceae > Terriglobus. The sequence continues at coordinate 4,897 of JAHFTZ010000070.1, read as the reverse complement.
GGCTTTTATGTAAGTTCTTCCATTTTCTCCTAAGGTTAGTAGGTAAAAGGACTTATGCCCGTGTTAACGGGTTGGTATATGAAATGCAGGAGCATCTTCACACGGGCCATTGCAGCAACTTCCCCTGGACAGATGGATCAATGCGACTGATCCGCAGCCACGGCAATGTGCGTTGAGAGGAATTTGATGAAAAAGATTTTTGGTGTGCTTCTACTAGCCCTTTCTGTGGCTTCAGGCGTTTCCGCGCAAACGAGCAAAGGCATTGTCGCCGGTGTGGTCCGCGACAACTCCGGTGCCGCAGTTCCCAATGCGAGCGTCAAGATCGTCAGCGAAGACACCGGCGAAGAGCGCACGGTGACCACAACGGGAGAGGGTGCCTATCGCGTGGAGGGTATCAACCCTGGACGGTACAAGATCCACGTGGAAATGCCTGGCTTCACGGCTTCCGATACAAATGGTCTTCGCGTGCTTCCCTCTGTCGTCACGTCCTATGACCCGAAACTTGCGGTAGGTTCGGTGAATGACACCGTTACCGTAGAGGCCAACACGAACGGAATTAATACAGAGAATGGACATCTCTCGGGAACGATCAGCTCGCAGGAGCTGGCGAAGGTCCCGATCTTCTCCCTGAATCCGATTGAGCTGGTTGCAACCCTTCCGGGCGTGCAGTTGATCAATCCCTCTCTTAATTTAGGCGGGATCGGCGGTAACGGCGAACAGATTACGGTGAATGGCGCACGTCCGCGGTCAAACAATTTCATGCTCGACGGTCAGGACATCAACGATGTAGGAATCGGAGGCCAATCTTTCCAGCCTCAGATTCCTGACATGTACGAGACGACGACTGCCCTGTTGAACGCGTCTTCTGCCGAATACGGCCGCTCCGGCGGTGCCGTGATTAACCTGATCACAAAGGCGGGCACGAACCAATTTCACGGGACTGCCTTCGAGCTCTATTCAGGATCGGGTTTGAACTCTCTTGATGGCGTGACTCGTCAGGGAAAGCCCTATGATCCCGCAGACGGAAGCCCAAAAGCACGTTACAACCAGCATCAGTTCGGCTTCACGCTTGGCGGTCCAATCTGGAAGAATAAGCTCTTTGGTTTCGGCGGACTTCAGATCTCGCGTTTTTATGGGACCACAGCTTCAAATAGCGTCGAACTGCACGATGCCGCAGGCTACGCTCAGTTGACCGCGATTGGTGGTCCCCAAGTAGCGCTTCTTCAGGGTCTGCTGAATAACGGGACCTATCTGGGGCAATACACCAACCTCAGCCCGGGTGAAGATATCGCCGTCAGCTCCCGCCCAGGTTGCTCTGGCGGATGCACGATCAGTACGGCCAATTTTCAGCGTCCTCCGGTATCTCAGAAACAGCCCGATACCCAGTGGATGTATCGGATCGACTTTATCCCTCGTTCCCAGGACACCTTCAGCTTTCGCTATTTGCATGACCGCTCTCAGTTCACCCCCGATCTGGGTCTCAATGACTCTGGTCTACCTGGCTTTGACGCGGAATCCGGAGGGCCGGCGGAACTCGGCCAAGGCACGTGGACGCACGTCTTCACCCCCAACCTTCTCAACGAGTTTCGCGCATCGGAAGTACGCCTGAGCGCTCTTTTCACGCCCACTGCGGAGACGCTTGCAAACCCGCTCGCCAAGAACTTCAACATCAACTTCTCCGACGCAAACATTCCCGTGCTCGGTATCTCTCAGAACATTCCGCAGGGGCGTCAGCAGCAGTTATATCAATTTCAGGACACGGTCGGTTATACCCACGGACGTCAGTCATTCCGTATTGGAGCCGATGTGGCGCGGGATCTTGAGATCGATCTTGTTGCGCAAAACGCGCTCGGTCAGATCAATTTTGCTGCCGGTGGGCCCACGGACAGTACCGGACTCACTGGACTGGATAACTTCCTCGACAATCGTCTTGGAACATCCGGCTCCGCAACCAAGACATTTGGACCAACGCGCGTGGATCCACACCTCTGGAAGATCGCTGCTTTTGGTCAGGACGACATTAAACTAACCTCGAACCTCACGATGAACTTTGGTCTGCGGTACGACTATTACACACCGCCGGACAATGCACTTCCATATCCCGCGATTGATCCGAACAACCCCTTTGCTCCGATCAATACTGTTGTAAAGATCAAGCAGGATCGCAATAACTTTGGTCCACGGGTAGGACTCGCCTATGCTCCCCATGCGGGCTTTTTCTCTGATGGTAAAACGGTATTTCATGCAGGACTCGGGGTGTTCTACGACCCATCTTTCACGAATATCCTGGTCAACTCGGCGCAATCTTCTCCGAATGCTCCGACTGGAACGCAGACATCGAACGCCCCTGGCGGTTTGGAAAACGCAACGGGCCAGCTCGCTGCCATTACGGCCACGCTTGATCCTCTGAATTCCTCAGTTCAAAGCACGGCGAGCAATCAGGTAAACCCGCTCACCTATCAGTACAACGTCGGTGTCGAGCGGTCTCTTCCGGGACAATTGAAGCTGACGGTGAATTATGTGGGAGCGAAGGGGCAGAAGCTCTACTCCAACCGCCAGTTGAATTACTTCGGTGGAGTCGGCCAGCCAAGACTCAACCCCAACCGCAACGCCATCAATATTCGTGACAACCGGGCGGATTCGAATTACAACAGTGGCCAAGTTGAGCTCAGCCGTGCGTTCAGTCACGGCCTCCAGTTCAGGGCTGCCTATGCGTTTGCAAAAAACCTCGATAACGCATCCGAAGTCTTCGCTACTTTTGCTTCTCCTACGTCCTATTCAGCGAACCTTGCTGGAAACGGTCTTTATCAGGACTACGGGCACTCTGCCTTCGACCGCCAGCATGTCGCGTCTTTTGAGTATGTCTATACACCACGCGGTTTCCATTCGGACAACACGGCTGCGGATCTGCTCCTGAGCGCTTTCACTCGGCACTTTACCGTGTCAGGAACAACACAGTTCTCCTCTGGCCCCTATAGCACGTTCAACCTGACCGGTCTGGATACCAACGGTGACGGAAGCACAGCGAACGACCGGCCTTTGCTGGGAAATCCTCGCCAGCCCATCACGACAGCGGGCATAGATGGCTTTTATATCGGTGGAACGCCTGGCGTTTACTACGACGAATTCGCTTATCGTCAGAGCCCGAGCACAGCGCGCGTTCGGACTCCAGTCACTGCGGATCAGGTGCATTTCCTGATCCCGCGTGGAAGCCAATTCACAACGCAGGAGATAGGGAGAAACAGCTTCGAAAACCCAGGCCAGCAGTTCTGGAATGTTGCTCTGGAAAAGGGGATTCCCGCCCCGGCATGGTTCCACCTTGAGGGATCGCAGTTCATCCTACGTGGTGAAGGGCAGAACGTCGGTAACCATAACAATGTGGGAGTTTTAAATACGAATGTCGCGCAGATCGGTGCCGGTACAGCCTATCTGAATCGAACCGTTGCACGAGAGAACACCAGCCAGAAATTCCGTTTCTGGGCGAAGTTCGTTTTCTAAGACAACTGCTTCGTAAAGAGAGGGGCTGCTCCTAGGAGCAGCCCCTTCTTCTTGCTTCTGCAAACTATTTCTTTGCGCTTGTCTTCTTTGCAGCGGCCTTTTTGGCGGGCGCTTTTTTCGCTGGTGTCTTTGAGGCTGTTTTCTTTGCGACTGCTTTGGTGGCGACTTTCTTCGCGGGTGCCTTCTTTACGGCAGCCTTGACTGGGGTAGCTTTCTTCGCTGCGACTGCCTTTGCTGGTGCTGCCTTCTTTGCTGGCGCCTTTGTGCGTGCTTTGGCGAGGTTGGCCATGCGGGATTTGATTTCGGTCTGGAGTTGGGTGAGGGTGAGTTGGGTGGCGGACTTCTTCAGGCGTTCCAGGCCGTAGTGGGCTCGGGTTTCGGGGAGGAAGATGTGGACGACGAAGTCGACGTAGTCCATCAGGACCCATTCGCCCTGGCGGCGGCCTTCCACGGAGTTGGGGTAGACGCCGAAGTCGTGCTTCAGGCGGTACTCGATCTCGTCGGAGATGGCGACGTTCTGGCGGTCGTTGGTGCCGTTGCAGATGAGGAAGTAGTCGGTGAGAGCGCTCTCTGAAGCGTCGAGGGCGAGGATACGAATGTCTTCAGCCTTTTTGCTGTCGCAGGCATCTACGGCCGCGGCAAGGAGCTGATCGGTTTCAAGTGTGGGCATGTGGCTCCTTCGGTGTCACTGTCAAGGATAGAGCAAATCGATGGGAGATCCAGCAGTGGATGCGGTTTACGTGCCGGTCGGGGGCGGATTTTGGGGGGTAGCTCTGCGGCTGAGGATGCCCGTTGAGTAGGAACCCATGTCCCAAAAGCGGGACATGGGGCACCCGGCTTTTTTGCTTTGTCATCCCGTAGTGAAGCGCAGGGCTCGATTGGATGCGCCTTTGGCGCATAACAGAAGCGGATTTCTCCGCTCGCGCTGCGCGCTCGGTCGAAATGACGGTTGTGTCTGGTTTGCGATGAAGCCGCAAGGAATGGGGTCGGGTCGTTGCTACGGGTTGTTGATGGTGCTGGCGGCGGGGTGTCTGGCTTCGTCCGCGCCGGGGATGTAGAGGGTGTCTTTCCTGGTGGTGAGGGTGGGTACGCCTTCAGCGGTCAGGTCGAAGACGATGAGCTGGTTTTCGCCGCTGTGCAGCCAGCTTCCGGGGAGGAAGAGTGCGGCCTGCGGGCCGATGTTCCAGGCGCGGCCGAGGGCCTGGGTGTTGACCCAGGCGAAGCCTTTGTGGATGCCGGTGGTTTCGAGGAAGGTATCCGCCGGGGTGGCCATGGAGGCAGGAGCGCTGATCGAGGTGCGGAAGAAGCATGGGCCGGTGCAGGGGGTGTTTTTGAAGAGGATGGCCTGGGGGTAATCGAGGGGGAGTGGGTAGATCTTCCAGTTGCTTAGCTCCGTGCC
>JAHFTZ010000069.1:3737-8661 GCA_023265355.1 Terriglobus sp. | reverse complement strand
CCGTCTTTGTCGCCTGAGCGTTTGCAAGCGGTGTCGACAGGGCTACCGCTAGTACCGAGAAAAGAAAGAGGCGCTTATGGAGCAATGAATCCGAACCCTTCTAGAACATCAACCTTACTCATGTGAGCTTACGTCAGCTCAATGTTTTCAACCCGGAACGAGTTCCGCATCACCCTCGGAATTAAGTCACGGTCACAAGCTTGACGCGTTTGCCGAGACGTACGGTCAGCGTGACCGGATCGGTGACGAGGGCGTGGCGTAGTTCTGTCACCACAGCATCATCAACCCTCACGGCCTTTTCTGAACGCTTCCGTCGCGCCTCTCCCATGGAGCTCGCCAGACCCGAGGAGACCAGAAGACGGTCGACGTTGATGGAGGGCGGTTCGGCTTCAAAACCGAGTTCGTTCTTCACCAGCGTCACTCGCTCCGTATCGTCGCTCACGCCGCCCTTCTGGAACTGCGTGGACCAGTTCGCCTCTGCACGCTGAGCGGCCTCTTCGATGTGGAAACCGGCTGTGATGGTGCGTGCGAGGTCTTTTTTGGCCTGCATCGGATGCAGCGTGCCTGCGGCGACCTGTTCGCGCAGAGCGTCGATCTGGGATTGCGGCAGGTCGGTCAGGTAGGTGTAGTACCTCCACATCAGTTCATCGGAGACCTGCATCAGTTTCGTGAACATGTCGAACGGAGCTTCGGTCACACCGATCGCGTTATTCAACGACTTCGACATCTTCTGTACACCGTCCAGGCCTTCGATGATCGGCATGGTCAGAACGATCTGCGGCGGCTGGCCGAAGTGTCTCTGCAGATCGCGCCCGCGCATCAGGTTGAACTTTTGGTCCGTTCCACCAAGTTCCACATCGGACTTCAGAGCGACTGAGTCGTACCCCTGCATGACCGGGTACATCAGTTCGTGCAGGGCGATGGGTTCTTCGGCGTTGAAGCGCTTATGGAAATCCTCGCGCTCGATCATCTGCGAGAGGGTGAACTGTGCCATCAGGCGGATGGTGTCTTCGTACCGCAGCTTGTCCAGCCACTCGGAGTTGTAACGCACCTCGGTCTTATCGCGGTCGAGGATCTTGAAGACCTGCTCTTGGTAAGTCTCCGCGTTATGCGCGATCTGTTCCCGCGTCAGGGCCTTGCGCGTCTGCGACTTGCCCGTCGGATCTCCAATCAGAGCGGTTGAATCGCCGATCAGGAAGATGACCTGGTGCCCAAGTTGCTGAAAGTGCCCCAGCTTCCGCATCAGTACCGTGTGGCCAAGGTGCAGGTCCGGAGCGGTCGGGTCGAAGCCGGCCTTGATGCGCATGGGGGTTCCGCTGGCAATCGAGGCCTCGATGCGGCGCGTCAGGTCGTCTACCGGAATGATCTCGGCTGCGCCCTTGGTAATTAGGTCGAGCTGCTCTTGCAGCGGGGGAAAGGTGTGCTTTGTTGTCATCGCTACATCCAAGTATAGGAGGTCGTATCCAATGAAGGCGATGTCGAAGACCATTCTGCAACTGCTCGAAGAGCGCGGCGCGGGCAAAACAATCTGTCCCAGCGAAGCCGCCCGTGCCGTTGCGGGCAGCGAGACCCGATCCGCCTGGGAGCCGCTGATGGACGAGGCCCGCGCGGCCGCCTTCTCCCTGGCGGACGACGGACAGATCGTCGTTACGCAGAAGGGAAGAGTCGTCGATGGCCGCACCGCCAGGGGGCCGATTCGATTGCGCTTGAAATAATGGAGTTTTTGTGTTCCACGTGGAACTCGGCGCCGCGCAGCGGAAAACCATCTTTCCTGCACCCTCCTCCTACCCGAAGACGATGGCGACTGCAAAGAAATCAGCGAAGAAATCTACTGGCAAAGGTCAGCCCTGCTGGCCCGGCTTCACACGCGTTCCGGGAACAAAGGCTGGCACGAAGGGAAGCTGTAAGAAGAAGGCGCGCACGACTTCCTCCGAGCGCGGGGCCGACAGCAAGGCTGCGGCGGCCAGTAAGCGCGAAAAGCAAGTCGACTGACGCTATACTCAGGGCGCATGAACGTTGAAGTGGCGCGCGAGTATCTGTTATCTCTGCCGGATGTCGTCGAAACCCACCAGTGGGGCGACAACCTCGTATTCTGGGTGGGAGACAAGGCCATCGGCGGAAAGATGTTTGCCGTCTTCAACCTGAGCGCAGACGCAAAGTCAGTCGCGTCCTTTGCCGCAGGACCGGAACGCGCCGCTGAGATCCTGGAACAGGACGGCTTGCTCCCCGCGCCGTACTTCGCCCGCATCTTCTGGGTAGGGGCCGCCTACTGGTCGGCCCTACGAGATGCCGAGTGGCGTGAGCACTTTGCCGCTGCGCATGCACTCACGCGCGAAAAGCTGCCGCGTAAAGTCCAACGTATTCTCGCGCTGACGAAGACGGAGCAGAGGAAGCTCATCGCCGCGGCGCGGAAGAGCAAAGCTGCGGCTAAATCGTAGTCGCAGGCGGAGGGTCCGCATCGAAGATGCCGCGGAACGATCTGCGATAGGCCACGATCAGAAAGATCTCCAACACAGCCGCGACGAGTCCTGCTGCCGCGCCGCCGTGCATCAACGTGAAGTGGAAGAGCAGGATGTTCACGATGATGGGTCCAAGCAGGGTCAGACCCAGTGGGACATACTTTCCTACCAACAGGAGCAGACTTCCAATCACCATCAGCACGGAGACAAAAGTCATGTATTTGCTCGCCATCAGCAGATTGGCGAAGGTCGTGGCATCACTTGGCGGCATGGGCGGGGTGGGTAGGAAGTGCAGTATGCCGTTTAATCCAGAGACCAGAAAGAGAAGACCCAAAAGAACCCGAGCGACGATCACTGCGATTTTCATAAATGCTCCGCTGAGGGGTTGGTGTTGCGTGTGGATCAGAGTACGCGTTAGCGTCAACAAGTGCAGAATATTTTTGAACCAAATGGCGTTCCGCTCTCGCTCGCGGGACGCACGGCTCTGATTACGGGAGGCTCACGTGGCATCGGAGCCGCCACGGTACGTCTTTTCCGCCAGGCGGGAGCGCGTGTAGCCTTCTCCTACCGCAGCGCGGAGGCCCAGGCTCAAGCGCTCGCGGAAGAGTGTGGCGGCGGCGACCAATGTATCGCCCTGCGCCAGGAGCTTGCCTGCTCCGAGGACGGACGTCTTCTCGTGGCCGCTGCTACGAAGGCGCTGGGTGGGATCGATTGTCTGGTGGTGAATCACGGCGTCTGGCCTCCGCAGGATGCGCCCATCGCCGAGATGGCGGAGAGCCAGTGGCGTGGAACGCTCGGCGTTAATCTCGACAGCGTCTTTGGCCTCGTGCAGGCGTTCGTCCGCGAGAGCAGGTCCCGGCCAAAGCCAGAAGGCCGTCCGCGCGGGCATATCGTTCTGGTCAGTTCGACGGCAGGCCAGCGCGGCGAAGCCTTCCACGCCGATTATGCCGCCAGCAAAGGAGCGCTCATCAGTATGACGAAGGGGCTGGCCACGGAGCTGATCCGTGACGGCATCTACGTGAACTGCGTCGCCCCCGGATGGGTGGATACGGATATGTCTGCCGTAGCCCTCAGCGCACCGGACGCGTCCAATAAATTGCTGTCCGTGATCCCTATGGGTCGCGTCGGTACGCCGGACGAGATCGCCGGGCCTATCTTGTTCCTCTGCACGCCCTGGGCTGGTTTTATCTCGGGCGAGATCTTTAACGTCAATGGCGGTGCCGTTCTTGCTGGATAACTTAGGAGTCTCACCGATGCGCCGTTGGAAAGCCGCCTGGATCTTCGCCGCAATTGTTCTCTGTACCTTGCCCTCCCGCGCGCAGGACGCCAGCGAGCAGAAGGCGCGTGCGCTTCTGCAACAGATGGTCGTCGCCCTGGGCGGAGACGCCTGGACGGGACGCACCGAATGGGAGTTCCAGGGACGCACTGCGGCCTTCTTCAAAGGCAATCCCACGGGTGTTGCGCCGTTCTTTCTCTTTCACAAAGCCGTCCCCGGAACCGCTGGGGTTGAGCGCGTCGAGCTGTCGAAGAAGCGCGACATCGTCCAGATCTGGACCGCAGACGAGGGCTGGGAGCTGACCTTCAAGGGCAAGCGCGCCCTGCCAAAGGACATCGTGGAGGAGCACTTCCGTGTCCGCGATCACTCCATCGACGAGGTCGTTCGCGTCTGGTTGAAGGATCCGCAGGCCATCCTGATGTATGACGGCCCCAGCACCGTACAGCGACGGCAGGCAGATAAGGTGACGGTGATCAACTCGAAGAACGACTCCGTGGATATCGAACTCGACGCGGACACGCATCTGCCTCTCCGCCGGACGTTCAAGTACAAGAATCTGGTCTACAAGGACTACGACGAGGACCAGGAGGAGTACGCCGATTATCACGTCTACCAGGGCATCCAGACGCCCATCTCCATTACGCGCTATCGCAACGGAGACATGGTCGCACAGCGCTTCCTGACAAAGATCACTTACAACTCGCCAACGCCCGAGCTGCTCTTCAGCCCGGACCAGCCCTACAACGCCAGGCCGAAGTGATCCTTTCGCCGCTTTATAATCAGAAGGTTATGAGTGACGAAAAGAATCTTCCCAGCGCCACGCCGTTGACCATGGACATCCAGCAGATTATGGCGATCCTGCCGCATCGTTACCCGATGCTTCTGATCGACCGCGTGATAGAGGTGGACCCCCGCCAGCGCATCGTCGCCCTCAAAAACGTTACGGCCAATGAGCCCCACTTCACAGGCCACTTCCCGGACTATCCCATCATGCCCGGCGTTCTGATCGTGGAAGCCATCGCACAGGCGGGCGGCCTGCTTCTGTTGAACGACATCCCCGACCGCGACGACAAGCTGATGGTCTTTACCGGTATCGACGGTGCAAAGTTCCGTAAACCTGTGATCCCCGGCGACCAGCTTCGTATCGAAGTCAAAGTGCTGAACTGGCGCACCAGCGCGGTCAAGATGC
>JAHFTZ010000069.1:0-3727 GCA_023265355.1 Terriglobus sp. | reverse complement strand
TGCGTGCGAGGCAACAGTGATGTGCGCCCTCGTCCCGAGGTCGAAGCCGAAGGCCGCGGAGCCAGCCACCGCGGCTCCCGAGGCAGCAGTCTAACCGTGGCCATCCATCCCACAGCCATCGTCGCAGAGGGAGCCGTCATCCCGGAGAGCTGTACTGTCGGTCCCTTTTGCACGGTCGGCCCCAACGTCGTTCTGGGAGAACGCTGCGAACTCGTCAGCCACGTCGTGCTGGACGGTCACACGACCTTTGGCGACGACAATCGCATCTTCTCCTTTGCTTGCCTGGGCATCGCTCCGCAGGACCTGAAGTACAAGAATGAGCCGACGAAGCTCACCGTCGGCAACGGTAATACCTTCCGCGAGTACGTCACCATCTCGCGCGGCACAGCAGGCGGTGGAGGCGAGACAAAGATCGGCAGCGGCTGTCTCATCATGGCCTACGTCCACATCGGACATGACAGCTCAATCGGCAACAGTTGCATCCTGGCCAACGCGGCTACGCTTGCGGGGCATGTCACGGTGGAGGACTTTGCCAGCGTCGGAGCTCTCAACCCGGTCCACCAGTTCTGCACCATCGGCACGCATGCGTACATCGGCGGCGGAACGACGATTACGCAGGATGTCATGCCCTACTCGCTGACCAGCGTCCGCCGCGAGAACCGCGCCTTCGGCCTGAACAAGGTCGGCCTGGAGCGCAGGGGCTTTACACCGGACGAGATCAAGCAGCTGCGCGCAGCCTACAAGCTGCTGCAGACCTCCAAGATGAACACCACCCAAGCCATCGAGGCGATTCGAGCGAAGGTCGCCAGCGGAGAGTTCGGCGAACGGGTGGCGTATCTCGCGGAGTTCGTCGCGAAGAGTGAGCGCGGCGTGATCAAGTAGCTTTACGGCTATAGCACTGAGTGTTAGGGTAGTTCTGGATGCGCGTGTTCAAAGGGCGTCTGTTCGCTCGATTTGCAAGAAAAAGCGGCATAGCCGACCATGACCTCTGCGCAACCGTGAAGGACATGGAACGGGGCCTCATTGATGCAGATTTGGGTGGCGGTGTTTATAAGCAGAGAGTTCGCCGCCAAGGTGCTGGCAAATCCGGTGGCTTTAGAACGATTGTTCTTTTGAAGCACGGGAAGATCTCGGTTTTTATCTTTGGATTTGCGAAGAAGGACATGCAAAACATCACGGTGCAGGACCTGGCGGAGTTTAGAAGGTTTGCCAAGGAGACATTCAAATATGCCAACGAAGATATTGAAAGACTCTGCGAAGCCGGTGCGCTCGAAGAAATCTGCGACTAAGAATCTTGTCTACCGCAGCAAGATTGCGGCCGTTCTCCATCAAACCGCACAGGATTTTCATCGTGCGGGCGTGATGTCGAAGAGATCCATGCGCGAGTTCGATGAGTCCTGCCTGACTCCAATAAAGATCTTCAAGCCGAAGGATATCGAGGCGCTCCGCAAACGCGAAGAGGCGAGCCAGGCCGTCTTCGCGCTCCATCTCGGTCTTTCGACGACCCTCATCTCCCAATGGGAACGGGGAGAAAAGAAGCCGAGCGGCGCATCGCTCAAGTTGCTCACGCTGGTAGACAAAAACGGTCTCGACTTCGTTGCCTGAGAATCGGTCCAAGCTCGGTCTCATTGCAGGCAACGGTCGTTTCCCCTTCCTGCTCCTCGATGCGGCGCGCGCTCGTGGGATTGCCGTCGTCGTTACTGCCATCAAGGAAGAGACTGACCTGGAGATGGATGCACGCGCCGCCGCAGACCCCGGCGTTCGCGTTCATTGGATGTCTCTGGGTGAGCTCTCCAAACTTATCGATACGTTTCATGCCGAAGGCGTGACGCAGGCCGTCATGGCGGGCCAGGTACGGCACAAGCAGATCTTCTCGGCTATACGGCCCGACTGGAAGCTCGCCAAGCTGCTCATGAGCCTCCGTACGCGCAATACGGACATGCTGCTGGGCGCGGTGGCGAAGGTTCTGGGAGATGAGGGGATCGAGTTGATCTCGTCCACGGCTTATCTCGAACCCATGCTTGCGAGATCTGGCGTTCTGACGCAGCGTGCGCCCGATGAAGAAGAGCAGAAGGACATCACCTATGGCCTGACTGTGGCGCGTGGCATTGCGGGCTTCGATCTTGGCCAGACAGTCGTGATCGCGGCGCAGGCCTGCGTCGCAGTGGAGGCCATGGAAGGCACGGACGCCACCATTGCTCGCGCGGGAGAGCTTTTCCGTACGCTGGAAGCAGAGGCCTCCACCCTGCGCCGCTCGCTTACGGTCGTAAAAGTGGCCAAGCCGAAGCAGGATATGCGTTTCGACGTTCCCGTGATCGGTGTTCCAACGGTCGAAGCGATGATTTCCGCCGGCGCCACCTGCCTGGCGATCGAAGCAGGACGTACACTTCTCTTCGATGAGCCTGCGCTGCTCGCGCGGGCCAATGCAGCCGGAATCTGCGTTGTGGGTGAGACTTCCACCCCGCCGGGCCAGTCTTAACCAATGGGGATTTCATACTTACTCACGGGATTTCATCTTTACGCGGTACAGGAGATAGGCAAATGCAAAAACTTGGTTTATGGAGTGTTCTAGCGCTGGCGATCGTCGCCTGCGGAATGACGGCGAAGCTGGCGTACGCCGCTGGCGGAGACATGTTGCAGCCCGGTGCCACCGCACCCGGCTTTACCCTTCCTTCTCAGGAAGACAAGGCCGTGAACCTTGCCGATTACAAGGGCAAGTGGATCGTCCTCTACTTCTATCCGAAGGACAAAACCGCAGGCTGCACCCTGGAAGCGCACAACTTCCAGCGCGACCTGGCGAAGTACACCGCTGCCAACGCAGTTGTTCTGGGCGTCAGCCTGGACACCGCAGACAGCCACAAGAGCTTCTGCACGCAGGAGAGCCTGACCTTCAAGCTGCTTGCTGACCCGGAGCACAGGGTCGTCGATTCGTACGGCGTACCCGTCAAGGGCATGGGACCGATCAAGTATGCCTCGCGCGTGACGTATCTCATCGCGCCCGACGGCAAGATCGCCAAGGTCTGGCCTGCTGTTCAGGTGCCCAACCATAGCGAGGAAGTGCTGGCCGCCATCAACGAGATGAAAAAATAGCGCAGGAACTTATCAGCAGACGCAAAAAGGCCCGGAGCCTCTGAAGGAGGAGCCGGGCCTTTTTGCTTGCCTGTTGACAGCCGAACTACGTTGCTACGGTCAAACTACTTCTTTGTTGCAGACTTCTTCGAAGCGGTCTTCTTTGCAACAGCCTTCTTCGCTGGGGCCTTCTTAGCAACTGCCTTCTTTGCAACTGCCTTCTTGGCAACAGCCTTCTTAGCCGGAGCCTTCTTCACTGCCTTTTTAGTAGCCAATGTCTTACCTCGCTGGTTTATTTTGGTGCTTTTTACGGACGCCTTTTTCAAGACGGCCTTTCCACTGCGTGAGGAGGTCGTCTTCTTCACTGCGGTAGACTTCTTTGCGCTTTTCTTCGCGGGTGCCTTTTTTACGGCTTTCTTCGCGGGCGCTGATTTCTTTGCTGCCGTTTTGGCAGGTGCCTTCTTCGCTGCGGCCTTCTTTGCCGGAGCCTTCTTGGCTACCGCTTTTTTCGCGACTGTCTTCTTCGCGGGTGCTTTGACGGCGGTCTTCTTGGCAGCAGACTTCTTTCCGGATGCTGCCTTCTTCGTCGAAGACAGAGTCTTCTCTACCGGTACATCCGCTGCGCTCGTCTCCGGCAGGCTGGAGAGCTTCTCGGGTG
>JAHFTZ010000068.1 GCA_023265355.1 Terriglobus sp. | reverse complement strand
TTGCAGGGTCAAGCCAACCGTCATTGTTTACAAGGAGAAGCAGCGTATCCAGGCCGATGAGGATCGGCCAAAGGCAGGCCAGGCGCAGTCGAATCGAGGTCCGGGACATAGCCAGCGTGTACTCCATCGCGCAACGAAAGTGATCGAGCGCCTTTTGGACGAGCTCGTAGAGAAGCGGGCGCGCGCGAAGCGATGAGGCCGGCAGCAGTAGATCCTGCGGGCTCAGGCCAAATCGATCGAGCATGGTGGAGGGAAGATAGCAGCGCCCGATGCGCAGATCTTTGCCGCAATCGCGCAGAACGTTGGTCATCTGCAGAGCTTTGCCGAAGCGAATGCCGAGTTCCAGCATGGTTTCCGAAGGAGCCTTGAACGTTCCCGGCATGTGCGCGTACGTCATCTTCGTCCAGAACTCCCCTACGCAACCCGCGACCATGTAGGTATACCAATCGAGTTCTTTGAACTCCTGCAGCGCAACGATCTGTCCGGAATATTCATCGGGGAAGGTATGCAGGTCGAACTCCATCCCATTTGTGAGCGTTGTGACGATCTCGCGAACGGCCACCTCATCCTGCCGATCCATTTGCGACAGCACTGCGAACGTCGGACCGAGCGCTTCGAAGAGGACCCTCTCGTCCGGTTGGATCTGCTGATCTGCGATCTCTCGTACGATCTGTGTCAATTCTCCATGGTCCCCGTCGCTATTGACGCGACCGCGAAACAGGAAAAGAAGATCGAGTCGATGCTGCGGGGGAATGAGAGAGGTGTCCGCGATCGTATCCGCTGCTCGGCCCAGAAGGTACGCGAGCCCAATCGGTTCTCTCATGCCGGCGGGGAGTATGCGCAGAGTGAGGTAAAAAGAGCGGGAAACACTTTTGAGCAGTGGACCGAGAAGAAGGGTTTTCGAGGGGATATTACCCATGCGTCACTTCTATCATGCGGCAGCTGAGAACGAATGAAGCGTCGAAGGGCAATTTACTGCTCCCAGAGATCGTGCAGGTGCAGGACGCCGGTGACTGTGCGACTGGCGTTGCAGGCGACGATGGCTGTGATCTTCTTTGCCTCCATAATGGCGAGCGCGGTGGCGGCAAACTCATCTTCGTCGATCCACGTCGCGTCCGCGTGAAGAATCTCTCCGGCGGTACGCTCCAGGGCAAAGCCTCCCTCGCGTTCGAGGAGGCGGCGAAGATCGCCATCGCTGATGACGCCGAGGAGGCGGCGTTCGGGGCTGAGCACGGTGGTCATGCCAAGGCGTTTTGCGCTCATCTCGTGGATGACTTTGAGCAGAGGAGTCTCCGGAGGAACCTGGGGCAGGCGCTCGTTGGCGTGCATCAGTTCACGCACGCGTTGGAGGCGATGGCCCAGGCGGCCTCCCGGATGGAGAAGGGCGAAGTCTTCTGCGCGGAAGTTGCGGCGCTGCCCGGCTTCAATGGCCAGCGCGTCGGAGAGCGCAAGCATCGACGTGGTGGAGGCCGTGGGTGCGAGATTCATGCCGCAGGCTTCTACGTCCACGCTGACGTCGAGAACGATGTTCGAGGCGCGCGCAAGCGTGGAGCCCGCACTGCCGCAGACAGCGATCAGGGCGTTCGCACGGCGCTTCAGGGTATCGAGAAGGCGGAGAAGTTCTTCCGTTTCACCGGAGTAGGAGAAGGCGATCAGGAGATCGTGTCTGCCGACCATGCCGATATCGCCGTGCGCGGCCTCGGCAGCGTGGAGAAACTGCGCCGGTGTACCCAGGGAGTTCAGGGTGGCGACGAACTTCTGCGCAATGTGGCCGCTCTTGCCCAGGCCAACGGCAATGACGCGGCCGCCAGCGTCGGCGCAGGAGACGATGCGCTGGATGGCGTGATCGACCGGGGCTTTCATCGGACCGGCCATGCGGTCCGCGAGGCGCATCAGGGCGTCGGCTTCGACGCGGACGCACTCGGCGGGGGTAAGCGGGGAGTTCTCCATCGAACCCGATGCTACCAAAGCAAGGCTGCCAGGAAGCCGATACACTTGAAGAAGGAGTTTTCCGTGAAGCGCAATGTCGTGGTTCTTGCCGTTATCGTTCTGTTCGTGGCCGGACTTTTCTGGGCCGGGGTACACAATGTCCGCCGACGTCACGCGGAAGAGGCGCGCGTGCGGAATCAGCAGATCACTCTGATTCCGGATGGGAAGACCGGCTCGCAGGCGCCGGATGACGACGTTCCGGATCTTCGAGGTAAGCAGGCGGCGGGCTTCACGCTGGCCAACCTGGATGGAAAAAAAGTTTCGCTCGCCGATTATAAGGGCCGGCCCGTGATGGTGAACTTCTGGGCCACATGGTGCGCGCCGTGCAAGGTGGAGATGCCGTGGTTTGAAGAGTTCAGCAAGAAGTATGCGGGACAGAACCTGGCCATCCTGGGTATCACCGAAGACGCTGTCAGCAAGGATGAGGTGCAAAAGGCCGTGAGCAAGACCGGCGTGACGTATCCGATTCTCCTGACGGACAACAAGGTGGATACCGCTTACGGTGCGGTGAACTATCTGCCCTCCACGTTTTACATCGGACGCGACGGAAAGATCGTAGCGCAGACGGCGGGCCTTGGCAGCAAGGACGACGTCGAGGCGACGATCAAAAAGATCGTAGGCCAGTAATGCGCCTTCTCCTTGCGATGATGTTGCTGGTTCTCCCAGTGGCGCAGGCGCAACAGATCGAAGGCGCGCCCGCGGTGAACAAGCCCAAGGGGCATGTGGTCTATGTCCCCGAGGCGCAGGTAATCGCAGCGAATAAGGCGACGACCCTGGTCCTCCACTTTTCCGTGGAAGAGGGCTTTCATATCAACTCGCACACGCCGCGCTCCGTTTCGCTGATTCCAACGAAGCTGGCTGTGCAGGATGACCAGACGGCCAACGTGCGTGCGGTAGATTTCCCCAAAGGGCATGACTACAGCTTTGCCTTCGATCCGAAGGAGAAGCTGGATGTGTATACCGGCGATTTTGCGCTGACGCTGCACGTGACGGCGAAGCCGGGTGAGCACACCCTGAAGGGTGCTCTGCACTACCAGGCCTGCGACTCGGCGGCCTGCTATCCGCCGCGTCTGTTGCCGGTGGAAGTTTTGTTTACCGCGAAGTAAGTGAGTTGTAGCGCAGTGAAGGCAGATCCCTTCGCTGCGCTACAGAATGACAAAGAATTATTTCTTTGCGCTGGGCGCGAGCTTTTTCTGTGTGTCCACGAAGCGGCGTACCCGGTCGAGCGAGCGTGCCTTGCCGAAGACGACGAGCGATTCCAGCAGCGGCGGCGAAGCAGTTGATCCGGTGAGAATCGCGCGGAGAAGCATGTAGCCTTCCTTCACGCTCCACTCCTTCGCCGCCAGCAGTGCACGCAGAGCCGCATCGATCTCCGGTTCCGTCCAGGGTGCGGCTTCGAGTGCAGTAAGCAGATCCGCTGTGAAGGCCAGCGTCTCTTCGCGCGTACGTTTCTTGGGAAGAAAGACTTCTTCCGCAGGCAGCACGTTGTCGCGGAAGAGGAAGTCGGCCATGTCGCCGACCTGGCCGAGGGTCTCCACGCGCGTTTGGATGAGCGGCACAAGCTGGCGCAGGATCTCGTCGGAGAAGACTGTGTTGCGAAGCTCGCTGAAGTACTCCTCCGGCGTGAGAGCACGAAGGTATTCGCCGTTGAGCCACTTCAGCTTGACCAGATCGAAGACGGGCCCGCCGAGCGAGATGCGTTCGAACTGGAACTTTTCGATCATCGCATCGAGCGTAAAGATCTCGGCGGCGCGGTTCTGCTCGGGTGTGTTGTTGTGGTCACCCGGCGCGGGCATGCCTCCACCCATCAGGCCGAGGAAGTTGAGCATCGTCTGCGGAAGGTAGCCTGCCTGGCGGTAGTAGATAAGCGAGACAGGGTTCTTGCGCTTGGAGATCTTGCTCTTGTCCACGTTGCGCAGCAGCGGCATGTGCCAGAAGCGCGGCAGATCCCAACCAAAGGCGTTATAGAGCAGCACGTGCTTTGGTGTGGACGAGATCCACTCTTCCGCGCGGATGACGTCGGTGATGCCCATGAGATGGTCATCGACGACGTTCGCGAGGTGATAGGTGGGGAAGCCGTCCGACTTCATCAGCACCTGGTCGTCCACATTGAAGTGATCGAAGGTGATGTTGTTGCGAAGCTCATCGCGGAAGGTGGTGGAACCCTCTGCGGGGACCTTGAGGCGGATCGTGAAGGGCTTGCCCGCTGCAAGGTTCGCGTCGATCTCTTCCTGCGGAAGGTTGCGCGAGGCTCCGTTGTACTTCGGCGGCTGCTTGGCGGCGATCTGGGCTTTGCGTGCGGCTTCCAGCTCTTCCGGCGTCTCGAAGGAGCGATAGGCGTGGCCGCTGGCGAGCAGCTTGTCGCAGTACTCGCGGTAGATCTCCGTTCGCTCGGACTGGCGATAGGGACCGAAGGGGCCACCGACGTCTGGGCCTTCATCCCACTCCAGGCCGGTCCAGCGAAGAGCGTCGAAGATCATTTGTTCGGAGGTCGAGACGAATCGCGTGCGGTCGGTGTCTTCAATACGCAGGACAAATTTGCCGCCACGCTGGCGGGCGAAGATGTAATTCAGCAGGCCGATGTAGGCAGTGCCAACGTGGGGGTCGCCGGTGGGCGAGGGAGCGATGCGGACGCGGATGGGTTTTTGAGTCTCAGGCATGATCCTAACAAGTGTATCCGCTATGCCCCTAGGGTCTGTTGAACAGCGCTCTCCGCGTCTTTCTCCACGCTACGTAATATCGTCGGTGTCGAAGGTCTGTTTGCGTCCCAGGGCGCTGGTATCGCGCACGCCGTTGACGAGGGTGCGAACAACCACGTCCACGTCGATATCGTCTTCTGCCTCGGCAGTCTTCGTCTTCAGCGTGTCCGGCTCTTCGAGGGGCTTGAGCAGAACTGTGCAGTGAGCCACGGCGACGCCGTCCTGGTTGAGACCCTCGGGGGTCTTTGCTTTGATGCCGACATCGCGCGGGCTGATGCAAAGCAGCTCGGCTACCTTTTCGCGGAGTTCTCCGGCGATGGGCACGATCTTGGGCTGTGCCAGGATTAATACCGTATCGATATTGCCAATCTCGTAGCCGGCGGTGGCAATCTCTTCGAGCGCCGTGCGCAGGAAGATGGAGGAATCCGCGTTTTTCCAGCGCGGATCGCTGGGTGGAAAGAAGGTGCCGATGTCTCCGGCAGAGACTGCGCCCAGAAGGGCGTCAGTGATCGCATGGAGAAGAACGTCGCCGTCGGAGTGGCCCGCGAGCCCGGAGTGGTGGTCGATCTTAAGACCGCCGATGATAAGGGGAACGCCCGGTTTGAACGCATGCGAGTCGAAGCCGTAACCAATTCTCATAGTCGAAAGAAAACCCCTCCCGTTCATTGTCTATGATTCGCGGAGATTTGCGATGAGAAGAAGAGGCGATATACTCCGATTCCTATGCAAGTACACGTAATTCTTCCCGCCGCGGGTATTGGAACCAGAATGGCCGCAGGCACACAGAACGTTGCAGCGCCCAAGCAGTTCCTGGCCCTTGGTGGCATTCCGATCCTGATTCACAGCCTGCGCGCCTTCGCTGCTGTGCCCTCTATCACGACGATTCTTGTGGCGGTTCGAGGCAACGAGCGCGAGCGCGTGCAGGCCCAGATCGACGAATATGAGCTTTCTGACCGGGTAAAGGTCGTCGAGGGCGGTGACAGCCGTCAGCAATCTGTAACCAATGCGCTCCATTCTTTGAAGGCGGAAGCGGACGACGTGGTGCTGGTGCACGATGCCGTGCGTCCGTTGATCGATACAGCTTCGATTGAACGCACGATTGAGGCGATTGCTCGTCATGGCGCAGCCATTGTGGGACTTCCCGCCGTGGATACCATTAAGCAGGTGGACCGCACGGTCGATGGCGCGATCATCGCCACCACCGTTCCGCGTGAGCGCATTGTCATGGCGCAGACGCCGCAGGGAGCGAAGTTTTCGCTCATGAAGCAGGCGTTTGACGAGGCGGAGCGTGACGACTTCGTCGGCACCGATGAGGCCAGCCTGCTGGAGCGCGCGGGGATTGAGGTCTCCGTGGTGGCCGGATCTCCACGGAACCTGAAGATCACGCAGCCTGCGGATCTGGCGCTGGCCGAGTTCTATCTCTCCCAGACGGCGTAGCTACTCCCAGCCCTGCTTTTCTTCGTTCAGGCGGAGGATCATCTCGTTATTCTGAACGAAGCCAAAGCGTTCGTAGACCGGCTTCCCGAACTTCGAGGCGTGCAGTGTGACGACGCCGATGCGACGTTTCCTGCACTCTTCCACGCTGATGCGCAGGAGTTCTTTGGCCAGGCCGCGACCGCGTGCGGCGGGGTCCGTGTAGAAGTTGAGCAGGTAGCCCCGCGCTGGAGCGATGTCCATCCAGTGCGGCGGAAAGTCCGTGATCCAGAGGCCGCAGGCGGCGAGGATGGCATCGTTTTCCACGGCGAACCAGCCGAGGTAACTCCCGTCCGCGAGCCGTAGAGCGACCCACTTTGTGAAAGCTGCTTCGAGCCGGTCAAACTCCTCCGCAGTGCGTGTGAAGTTGTCCGCAAACATGAGGCGGCGCTGACGCGAGATCGTGGCGGCGTCGTCTGTGGTGGCGAGTCGGATTTTGTGCATCTTGTGACGATACGATGAAAGCGATGGCAGAACGCGCAAAGCTCCCTCTGAACACCTCGCTTTTTCGACCAGGAGCCCGAATCGCCGTGGCCGCGTCTGGTGGCGCGGACTCCACATCATTGTTGCTGGCGCTCCATGAGCAAAAAGTGGCGCTCGGGATCGGCCTGTCGGCGGTGCATCTGCACCATGGAACGCGTGGCGCGGAGTCGGATCGCGACCGGGATTTTGTGCAGGCGCTTTGCGCTCGACTTGACCTTCCATTGCATCTTGCTGAATCTGATGTACCTGCCGCCGCCGACGCTGATGGAGAGACTCTGGAAGAGGCGGCGCGGAACGCACGCCTTGAACTCTTCCGGAAGCTGATGCTGGCGGGAGAAGCGACCATGGTGGCAACGGCCCACACGCAGGACGACCAGGCCGAGACGGTGCTCGCCAAGCTGTTGCGCGGCGCGTGGACGGAGGGTTTGAGCGGGATTCACCCGATCTTCTTCCTCGGCGAAGGCGAGCGTCTGCCGGTCATCCGACCGATGCTTCACCTTTCACGCGCTCAGGTGGAAGCGTTCTTAAAGGTGCGTGGGGAAACGTGGTGTGAGGATTCCAGCAACGCCTCCACGAAGCACACGCGGAACCGGATTCGGCACGACTTGATGCCGAAGATGCGCGAGTTCAATCCCCAGATCGCGTCCGCTCTGGCCACGACGGCGGACCTTGCACGCGAGGAAGAGGCGCGCTGGGCCGTTGAAGTAGAACGACTTCTGCCACAACTGCTTCTTCCCGGAAAGCCGGTGCGTGGGGGAGGACGAGCGGTCGGAACAGCGCCGGGAGAGTCTGCTTTCGCGCTGGAGATCGAGCGCCTGCGGCCGATGGATCTCCCCCTGCGCCGGAGGATCCTACGCGGAGCGGTCAAACGGCTGGGGCTGAGCCTCTCGGCGGCAGACACGCTGCGGCTGCTTCGGTTGGCGGGATTGGCCCCTGCGACAGCTGCTCCGGACCCTACGGTTTCGGCAAAGGTGGGTGCTCGCCTGTCCCTTGGATCCGGTTTGCTGGCGGAGCGGTCGGCGCGGGAGCTGCGGCTTTCCCGGACGCTCTGAGCGAGTCCTCCGTAGGTACCGTTCCGTTGGTGATGGCCGGTTGAGAAAATTCTCTCGTACGCGCTAACTTTCCATTCATAAGAGTAGAATCGCAGGACGAACATTTAGAGCGAGTCGAGTTCGTCGCATCTTTGGCGCATGACCTTCGTCTAATGGACTAGCCTGTACTTAGGGTGTGGCATGCGCGGATGTGGCTGCCTGGGAATGAATCGAGGGAATCGGATTGAATTCGACCGTCAAGACAATATTGATGTGGGTTTGCATGATCACCTGCCTGGTGTTTGTATTCCAGTTTGTGGTGAAGGGCAGTGGTTCGGCGCATGACAGCGCGATCAGCTTGTCCAACCTTATGGACGACGCTGATAAGGGTAAAGTTGCCGAGATTACGGTCAATGGAACTGAAGTTACGGGCAAATACCGTGACAGCAAAGAGCAGTTTCATACGACAATCCCTGCCAATTATCCAGATATGTACAAGGTTCTGCGTGAAAAGGGCGTGAATATCACCGTCAAGGATCAGAACAACAACGCCTGGTTCGCCATTCTTCTGCAGATCGCACCGTTCGCACTCATCTTGGGCATCATGATCTTCTTCCTCCGCCAGATGCAGTCGGGCGGAAACAAGGCGATGAGCTTCGGCAAATCGCGCGCACGTCTGCTCAGCCTGCAGCAGAAGAAGGTGACGTTTAAGGACGTCGCCGGTGTGGATGAAGCCAAGGAAGAGCTGAAAGAGATCATCGAGTTCCTGCGTGAGAGCGCGAAGTTCCAGCGTCTCGGCGGCCGCATCCCCAAGGGTGTGCTGCTCGTCGGACCTCCCGGAACGGGTAAGACCCTTCTCGCTCGTGCGGTTGCGGGCGAAGCGAACGTCCCTTTCTTCTCGATCTCCGGTTCGGATTTCGTGGAAATGTTCGTCGGTGTGGGCGCATCGCGCGTACGCGATCTCTTCGAACAGGGTAAGAAGAACGCTCCCTGCATCATCTTTATCGATGAGATCGACGCTGTCGGACGGCACCGTGGTGCTGGACTGGGCGGCGGACACGATGAGCGCGAGCAAACCCTCAACCAGCTTCTGGTCGAAATGGATGGATTCGAGTCCAACGACGGCGT
>JAHFTZ010000067.1 GCA_023265355.1 Terriglobus sp. | reverse complement strand
AACAGGCGTCTGAACGTACCGATCGTTCGATTACGACGATCCTCTACGGCATTCTCTTTCCTGCAATTGTCTGCGGCCTGCTTGCGATCACCCTTTACCACCTGCATCCCCACGCCAACGCGATGGCGCACCCGATTGAATGGGTCAAGATTCTGATGGAGGGTGCCGCCTTCGCGGGATTTCTCCTCATCGTCGTCGTCCTTATAGTCATTTTTGCAGGTGGAACACAGGAGCTGCTCAAGAGGGTCAAGCACCGAAGGATCTCCCCGCGATAACTAGGCCAGAGCATTGTAGCCCTGGAGTTTTACTGCTTTCTTACGCGGCGAGGCATAGGCTCTTTCTTGGCCTGTTGCAGATCTCAGCATCCAATCTGCAACACGACACATGGGGTCCCGTTTGCCTTCCACTTCCGCTCGCCTCCTCCGAACTCTCGTTCTGCTTGCGCTCACAGCCGCGTCCTCGGCGCTGTCGCAGCAACTTCCGGACGAGCCGTCTGCCAAGCAGAACGTGGCTCCGTCGAACTTCTTCAGCCGCTGGGCGAAGTTCTACCGGGAAGATTGGAATGGCACCGCCGCCTCCGGGCCCGCTCCGCCAAGAAGAGGCCTGCCTTCTCCGCTGAGTTCTCCGCCCTTCCCGAACGCGGACTGGTCCTACGGCGGTTCTCCCACCATCGGTGAAGCCGACACCAACGTCTACCCGCTGATGACCGCGATCAATGGAGCCAGTAGCCGGACGAAGATCTACGGTTGGATCGAACCGACGGTCAACTACAGCACCTCGCGCGACCGCAACTATCCGACGTCTAACGACATCTATTCGAACCGCTTTGAACTCAACCAGGCTGTCGTCTACATCGAGCGGTTGCCCGACGCTGTTCAACGCGATCACATCGACTGGGGCTTTCACCTTACGGGCTTCTATGGAACCGACTACCGCTCTACCACCGACAAGGGATACTTCAGCCAGCAGCTCCTCAACAACGATAAGCAGTATGGCTTCGATCCCGTTCTCGAGTACGTGGATGTCTACTTCCCCCACATAGCGAAGGGGATGAACCTCCGAGCTGGCCGCTATATCTCCATACCGGGAATCGAAGCTCAGCTCACACCGAACAACTACATGTTCAGCCACTCGCTTCTGTACGCAGTCGACCCTTTTACTGACACCGGTGTGCTCGCGACCATCCAGGTCACAGACCAGCTCGTCGTCCAGGCTGGCGTCTCCGGCAGCCACGACGTCGCTCTGTGGACTGCGGACGCCAAACCGGCCTTCACAGGATGCGTCAGCTATACGACGAAGTCCGTCAACGACAACATCTACCTCTGCGCCAACGGTATCAACGACGGCAAATACGCCTTCAACAATCTGCAGATGTACGACGGCACCTGGTATCACAAGGTTGGAAAGACATGGCACATCGCCACCGAGGCCTACGTGATGTACCAGCGCGATGTCCCCAGCGTGAACGGCCCCATTACGCCGGAAAAGGGAACCAACGGTGCAAACTGCAGGCCTGGCCTGGACCGCTGCCTCGCGCCGGAGTGGGCCGTCGTGAACTACCTCAACAAGCAGCTTTCGCCGCATGACTTTCTCTCGTTCCGTTCCGACTTTCTAAACGACAAGAAGGGTCAGCGAACCGGGGTGGCTACAAAGTTCACCGAAAACACCCTCATGCTCAGCCACTGGATCGGCTCCACGATCCAGATCCGGCCCGAGGCTCGCTTCGATCACTCCTGGGACAGGAACGGCTACGACAAAGGCACCCGGCGCAACCAGTTCACCCTGGCGACCGATGTCATCTTTCATTTTTGACCCACCGAACGGCGGAAATATAAGCAAAGCAAAACCCGCCTTGTAAGGCGGGTTTTGTTTGACCTGCAAGGTCAGATTTCTGGCGGAGAGAGGGGGATTCGAACCCCCGATAGAGAGTTAAAGCCCTATAACGGTTTAGCAAACCGCCGCCTTCAGCCACTCGGCCATCTCTCCGCACTTTGTCGCAAGCCGCCACAAGACTGCTCATCAACGTCTCCGATTATAGCGTGACGAGCGACCGCTTCACGCGCCCTCTCTCTTCTTTCTATTGCACGCTCTCACTCACGGCCTCCATCGCGTGGAGGACCGCACCTGGAGGCGCGTTCCTATGTGGCGGCAAAAGAAAGAACTTCGCCCGCTCCAGCTTCGCTTTGCGGTCGTCGAAGCCGTTCAGACCTCCGTTGATCTTCCTGGTAATCGCCTCCACATTATCTGCGTCTGCCAGAAGATTCAGCCCCCGCGTTCCCCAGAACCAAACCGCCACCTGCACCGCAAACGCCACCTCCGTCGCCAACCGGCCCATGGCATCGCCCGTGGTGAAGTCCTGCTTCACAAATTTGCCAAATGCCGTGTAATTCGCCCTTCCGGTGACCTGAATCAGGCCCCTGCCCTTGAAGCGGACGCCGTCCCCGGGTTCCGTATTGCCAAGGTCCTTCCGGCCTTCATATCGCTTTCCGCTGGCAAGCTCTTCCGTATAGCGAAACTCCCCGCTCTCGTGGGCCAGTTGGGCAAGAAAGTGCGACTGGCGCAGCGGTGTGTCAATGTCGCCGGTCTGCATGCCCGCCAAAAGCGCCGCAAAATACTTCGCTACCAGGGACGGGGACGCGTGAATACAGATGCCCTGTAGCTTTCCTTCCGTCAGCGCAACTCCCATCCCCAGACGCAACGCCGTCAGGGTCGTTCCCCCGACGGTCACCACACCAGCAGGATCCTTGTCTCCAATCACACCCTTCTGAAACAGCTCAATCGCAGCAACGGTTCCGTCGCCGCAGGAACCATCCAAGTCAAGCGGAACCGCGCTTTGCGGAGAGTTCAGATTGAGCAAGAGCTGCACCGTCCGCACGTCATCCCGCACGTTCGCTGCACCCCGACCGACTGCACCTGTAATACACATGAGCCGCACAATATCAGAGCTCACGCCGCAATGCGCCAACAAATTCCCACTGATTTCCGCACGCATCCAAAGAGAAGGAAAAGCGAACATGGAACCATGGAGGCAGTCATGAAGGAACGCCAGCTCGCCCTCGATCCCGCAGAGGTTCACGCGGAGGAGAACATCGAACTGCAGCAGGCCATCGAACGCGCACAGCGGGCCGAAGAAGAAGTCGCCCGCCTTCTTGCCAACCACATCCAACCCATCGCTCCGGAACAGCGCAATTCTGGGCAAAAGGCAGAGACGCTCGCCGAAAAAGAACCGCCCTCCCCCTCCACAGCGGAAGCAATCAACAAGGGAGAAGTCTCACCTGACTCACTCCAGCCGAAGGGCGATCCCTTGGGCGGAGTGGACGAACTCCGCAAAGACTCCATGATGGCGCACCTGCTCGACTCACTCGATGCCGAAAAGGACATCGGTCACTACGGTCGCCTCGTCTTCACCATGGTCGCCCGCCACTTCCTCTCGCACGAAGAAGTCCTAAGCTGGCTCACACGTGACCCCGACTTCAGTGCCGCGCAGGCCACTGCCATGTTGCACCAGGTCGATTCGCACGACTACACACCGCCACGGCGCGACCGCATTCTGCAGTGGCAGTCTGAGCAGGAGTTTCCTATCCTTCCTCATCCGGAAGACCCAAACTGCGGAAACCTCTATCGCAATCTCAAATTCCCTGACCAGATCTATAAGCACATCGAGCACTATCAGGAAGACAAAGGTGGGTCCGCCTAGCGCGGCTCTGTTTTTGTCTGCCGGATTATTGGAGCCGCGTCTTCGACGGCGCGATACTCTCTTTTAATGTCCAAGCGGTCAGGAAAACTTCGCCTCCTCCCGCTCCTTGCCGCAACCTACTTCATGGTCTCCGGCGGCCCCTATGGCCTGGAAGACATCATTGGCTTCGCTGGATACGGTCGTGCGCTGATCCTTCTCGCGCTTCTGCCCTTCGTCTGGAGCCTGCCCACCGCGCTCATGATCGGCGAACTCGCCTCAGCCATCCCGGAAGAGGGCGGCTTCTACGCCTGGGTGCGCCGCGCGCTTGGCCCCTTCTGGGGATTTCAGGAAGCGTGGCTCTCGCTCTCAGCCTCCGTCTTCGACATGGCCATCTATCCGACGCTCTTTGTGAGCTACCTCACACACCTCGCTCCGGAGATCACCAGCGGTCATCGTGGCCTCGCCATCAAACTCGCCGTCGTCCTCACCGCAACAGCCTGGAATCTCAAAGGCACCAACGCCGTGGGAAGAGGCTCCGTTGGCCTCTGGTTTATCGCCATTGCGCCGTACTTCGCCCTCATCGGGCTCGCCTTTTACAGAGGCCTGCATACACCCCACGCGCATCTGGGGGCTCTTACCAAACCGGATCTCGCCTCCGCGGTCCTCGTCGCCATGTGGAACTACATGGGTTGGGACAACGCCACCACCATCGCGGGCGAGGTCGACAACCCGCAGCGCAACTACCCGCGCGCCATGCTGCTGGCCGCGCTCATTGTCATGCTGACGTATTTCATTCCCATCGCGGCCGTCGCCTGGGCCGGTATTCCGGCAGACCAGTTCAGCACAGGAGCCTGGGCCGACGCGGGCCGTCTCCTCGGAGGCCCCGGCCTTGCCCTGCTCATCGTCGCTGCAGGCGCACTCGATTCGCTCGGCACCTTCAACGCGCTTACGCTCTCGTACACACGCCTTCCCTATGCCATGGCGACGGACAATCTGCTGCCAAAGGTCTTCACGCGACGTTTAGACAACGGCGTCCCCTGGGTCTGCGTGCTTGCCTGCGCCACCTGCTGGGCGATGGCTCTAGGCCTCACCTTCGAGCGCCTCATTACCATAGACATCACGCTCTGGGGGCTCTCGCTGGCACTGGAGTTCGCCGCGCTCGTGATCCTTCGTCAACGCGAACCGGAACTTCCACGCCCCTTCCGCGTGCCGGGCCCAACGTGGGTCGCCGTCGCACTCGGAAGCGGACCCATGCTGCTCACCGCGTTTGCGCTCTACGTTTCCAGAACGGAAAAGGTAGCCAGCATCCCCGCGCTGGCCTTCACTCTCGGCATCGCCACCCTTGGAGCGCCGCTCTACCTGCTCGCCCGATTCACACAGCAGCGAACGAGTTCTTAGCCACTCATTAGTGCACAGCACCTTCAGGCGCTGCACCTTGACCCGGACGGTTTCCGCTCAACAGAAACGCGCATAACACCATGCCGCACGCCATCCAGCACAGCATCATGTAGACATCCGCATAACCCTGCACCGCGGCCTGCTGATTCAACTGTTGGTAGATCATCGCCTGTCCCAGGTGATTCCCCTGGGGCGTGGCCAAACCTGCGACGCCACCCCCGCCAACCGCCGCTCCGAAGGAGTTCGCGGACTGCGTAAACACGGCGCTTCCGCTCTGCATGCTCTCCTGCAGACGCGCCTGGTGAAAGAGAGACCGGTTGGTCACCTGCGCTCCCGTCACAGCGATGAAGATACTTCCACCCACGTTGCGCACGAAGTTGATGATGCCCGAGACCTGATTGCTCGCCTCACGCGGCAGACCGATGTACGCCGCATTGGTAATCGCGATAAAGCAGAACGGGATCGGCAGCACCTGGATCACACGCAGCACCGAAGCAAATCCGAAGCTGATTCCCAGCGTGAGATGCGTGGCCGTGTAGTAGTACGAGACTGCGAAGAGGATGAAGCCGATCACCAGCAGGTTCCGCGCCGGGAATCTTCCCGTCGCCACACCCGCCAGGGGCATCACCACCACCAGCGATAAACCGCCCCACGTAAGTGCTTCGCCCGCCGTCGTTGCGGTGTATCCCAACAACCCCTGCAGAAACTGCGGCTGCAGCACAGTCGAAGCGTTCAGCACGCCTCCCACCAGAATCATCAGGCCGCAGCAGATCGCGAAGTTCTTGAACTTGAAGAGCTTCAAATTCATGATCGGGTTCTTCTGCCGCCACTCCCACCAGATCAACGAAACCAGCCCGACGACAAACATCACGCCAAAGGTACGGATAAAGTTCGAAGCGAACCAGTCTTTCTCCTCGCCCTTGTCCAGCATGATCTGCATGCCACCCATCGCCACGGTCAGCAGTCCCAGGCCAATATAGTCGAGCTTGAAGAGATTACTACGATCCGCTTTGATCCATGGCGGATCGTCGACCAGGCGCGTGACCAGCACCAACGCCAGCAGACCCACCGGGATATTGATGTAGAAGATCCATCGCCACGAGTAATTGTCCGTAATCCAGCCGCCCAGCGTTGGGCCGATCGACGGCGCCAGAACCGCCACCAGGCCGTAGAGTGAAAAGGCTAGACCGCGCTTTCTGGGTTCGAATGAGTCGGCCATAATGGCCTGCGCCATCGGTTGCAGACCACCGCCGCCCAGGCCCTGCAGAATCCGGAAGAGCAGAAGCAAAGGCAATGTCGGCGCTATGCCACACAAAAAACTTGCAACCGTAAAGATTACGATGCAGAGCAGGAAAAAATTCTTCCGGCCGATGACGCTCGAAGCCCAGCCACCCACAGGCAGAATGATCGCGTTCGCCACCAGATAGCTGGTGAGCACCCAGGTCCCCTGGTCGGGACTTGCTCCCAGGGTGCCGGAGATATGAGGAAGGGCCACGTTCGCAATCGAGGTATCAAGAACCTCCATAAACGCCGCCAGAGCAACAGTGGCCGCGATCAGCCAGGGATTCGCCCTTGGCTTCCAGTCAGCCTGTGTCTCTGTCGTTTCGCTCATGCTCTTCTCTACAAAAACTGCTTTCCTTGAAAACCTGTCCCACCCGGAACGGCTACCTCTTCGATGAAGTTCTCAACCTGCGGGATGTGTCGCGTTCGCATTAACCTACAACGGGCCGCTCGTCGGCGGCCCGCTGCGGATAGAGCGTAGAACGTTTAGATTTTGGTTCCATTCTTGAAAGCCGCAATGGACTTCTCAATGACTTCGTGCGCGTAGGTCGCATCGCGCCAGCCCTTGATCTCCACCTTCTTGCCTTCAAGGTCCTTGTAGGTAGAGAAGAAGTGAATGATCTCCTTCAGCTTATGGGGATGAATCTGCTCATAGCTGTTGACGTCGAAGTAGCGCGGATTCGCGCATCCCACCGCCAGAATCTTTTCGTCGCCTTCGCCGTTGTCGATCATATCCATCAGACCAATCGGGCGCACGGACTGAACGCATCCAGGAAAGCTGGGCGTATCCACCAGCACCAGAACGTCCAAAGGATCGCCATCATCGCCCAGGGTCGAGGGAATAAACCCGTAATCTCCCGGATAATGCACGGGCGAATATAGGTTTCTGTCCAATCGGAAAACGTGCAATTGCTTGTCGTACTCAAACTTCGTCACGCCATCGAGAGGAATCTCGATCACTACGTTGACTTCATGAGGAGCTTTGGATCCTACGGGCAATTCCAGATAATTGGGCATTCTCTCTACCAGTGCTTTCTATATTTAGTGCTCATCCATTCGATGCAAGTTTCGCCCCGCGAAAACTCGTCTGGGAGGGCAACTTCGCCATCTTACCTGCAACGCTGCTTTTTCGTGCAATTTCCGCTGGGACTTTCGACGTAGACCGCATCACGAATTCGGGCCACTCCGGATACAACACACACACCGCCCTATAAATTCCGCTTCCGGGGAAAATGGCGTGTCCCTCTATAATTTCTTTATGAAGGCCCACGTTTACGTCACGCTTAAGCGCACCGTGCTCGACGCACAGGGGCAGACCATCGCCAACTCGCTCCGCCGCCTGCATCATCCCGCCGTCACGGACGTGCGCCAGGGCAAATACTTCGTTCTCACCCTGGAAGACTCGCTCGCCCACGACGCCGCAAAATCTGAAGTCGAGCGCATCGCCAGCGAAGTCCTCACGAACCCCGTCATCGAAGAGTTCACCTACACGCTCGAAGGCTAATCGAAACCTTGGGTGAACCGAAGATTAGAAGTGGTTTTAGCGGTTGAGCGTCGTTCGCTTTTCGCGCTCGATCACGGCCCGGTAGTAATCCTCGTACTTCGGAATGATGCGTGTGGTGCAGAACCGGTCCCGCGCTACACCACGGGCCGCCTCCGCCATCGCCGCGCGCCGAGGCTCATCTCCTAGGAGACGAACCGCCGCGGCGGCCATGTTTTCAACATCGCCCACCGGAAACAGCAGCCCCGTCACGTCTTCATCGATCAACTCCGGGACGCCTCCGACGCGCGTCGCAATCACAGGGACAGAGCAGGCCATCGCCTCCAGAGCCGCCAGACCGAAGGACTCCATCTCACTCGGCATCAGCATCAGGTCGGCCAGCGGAAGCAGGTCCTGCACCTGGTCCTGTTTCCCTACAAAATGAATCCGATCGTGAACGCCCAGATCGCGCGCCAGCCACTCCGCTCCAGAGCGCTCCGGGCCGTCGCCGATCATCATCAGACGCGAAGGAACATGCTTCGCCACACGGGCAAAGACCTCCACTACATCCAGCACGCGCTTCACTTTGCGGAAGTTGGAAAGATGCACCACTAGCCGCTCGCCCGGCGCGGCATAGCGCAAACGAGCCTCCGCATGCTCGGGCCTGCGCACGTACTCGTCGCAGTTTACGAAGTTGTGAATCACTTCGATCTTCTGTTCGGTGTGAAACGCAACGCGCGTACGCTCCGCCAGATGCTCGGAGATCGCCGTCACGCCATCGCTCTCATCGATCCCGAAACGCGTAATCGGAAGGTACGAGCGGTCCAGCCCAACCAGCGTAATGTCCGTGCCATGCAGGGTCGTAATAAAGGGCAGACGCACCCCACGCGCCGCCAGCATCTGTCGCGCCAGAAGAGCACTGATGGAGTGCGGAATGGCGTAGTGCACATGCAGAACGTCCAGACCGTAGAACTCCGCCACCTCCGCCATCCGGCTTGCAAGCGCCAGATCGTACGGAGGGTA
>JAHFTZ010000066.1 GCA_023265355.1 Terriglobus sp. | reverse complement strand
AGGGATGCGCTCGATGCCAGATCGAGAAACTGTGACTCGGATGAACCCGAATCTACAACGATGACTCGATTCGGCGGTAACGTCTGCCGCTCCAGCGCTCGCAGGTACTCCGGGAAGAACCGGCCACTGTTGTGCGTTACGGTGACGACGCCGACCGTAGGCATGCGCGAGCTTTTGACCTTTGGCATGGTTCCTATTTCGCCACGCTCTTATCGCACACGAGAATGCAGTTTACCGTACTTATATGGCACCGTGATCTGAGCTTTGGTTTTCCGTGAGACTCGATTTAGCTCTTCGTCTTCTCATAGACATGCTTATTATCAACGATGCCTTTTTTGAAGACCTTTCGGATCCCCTGGCGTAGTGCAATATCGCCCTGTAGCACCAGATCGCGGACGGGCTGCTCTGGGCGACCGCGGAAAGAAGTGACGTGGAAATACTCGTGATCCTCAAGCGGCTTGGCGGAGAAGTAGTAGTTCGAAACGCAACACCGGGAGCGATCAACTGTGACTTCGCTTACCGAATGCCACGACTTTTCATGGGTCGCCATCAGCGCCAGACGATTAAAGTGACTGGTAATCTCTCGTTGAGCGTCCTTCGGACCGTTATCCCACAACTCCAGATTGCCGCCCTGCTCATGACTCCAATCGGGAGTCACATAGTAGAGCAAGTTGAGAACGCGATACATCTCGCGGTTTTTATCGTGAGAATTATCAAGATGGGGATTAAGGAAATTTCCTTTTGCCATCAAGCTAATCCCTCCCGCATAAAGACGATCATCCGGAACCATCTCCTGAATGCCCGTGATCTCAGCAACCTGCTTAAGAACACCAGGGTCCTGAAATGCGTAAACGATCTCTTCCAATACGGGGTTGTATTCGTTCATCTGCGCGGCAACATATTTGTTCTCACGTAGACTTTTCTTCAACATCATCGTGCTCTTATCGGGAAACGACTTATAGATCTCCAGCGCCAGTTCTTCCGGCAGGAGATTGTCGATGTAGCAACTCTGCACCGCGTTCTCTGGAAATTCCTGTCGCATGCGATCCGCTTCAGCTGCGAGCCTAGCCTGTATTAGTACGGCATATTCTTTGCGATTCATGCGACCTCCAAAAGCAACATCCGGGTTTACCGTGAATAAGATTAGGGCGCAAACGCGCTCTGAATCCAGGTGCTAAAACCCATGCAGACTCAGTCAATTTATCATGTCCTCTTTGTTTCGGTACATGCAACGGCCAGCTACACGGAATGACGCACCGGGGCTGAAAGGCTTCCCAAAACTTGTTGGATCAAGCCGGCGTCGTAAATGCGCTCCGCCCTTTCGTACATAAGCGCGGGGATCTATTTCCAGCTATATAGTGTTCCTTATAGAACTTTGCGGCCCGAGGATAGGAACCCTAGAGTGGAAAAACGAGCCTCGATCTGTGGTATCTCCGGGCAGGATGGTGCTTATCTTGCCAAACTGCTCCTCGAGAAAGGGTACGAGGTGTGGGGAACTTCGCGGGATGCGGAGATGGTCTCCTTCGAGAACCTTGAATTCCTGGGTATCAGGGACCGCGTCCAGCTTGTTTCGCTGAATCTCCGTGATATCGGCGGCATCATCAGTCTCTTCCGCCGCGTCCAGCCGGAGGAACTGTACAACCTGGCTGCGCAAAGCTCCGTGGGCCTGTCGTTCGGTCAACCGCACGAGACCTTCGAAAGCATCGCTCTCGGCGGACTCAATCTCCTGGAATCCGTGCGCCTCACCGGGCTTCCTGTCCGGCTCTATAACGCTGGATCGACCGAGTGCTTCGGTGAAACGGGTCTCGAACACGTCGACGAGCGAGCGCCCTTCAATCCGCGCAGCCCCTACGCTGTGGCCAAGGCCGCCGCTCACTGGATGTTCAGCAACTACCGCGAGGCGTACGGCATGTTTGCCTGCACCGGTATGCTCTCCAACCATGATTCTCCCTTGCGCCCCAAGCGCTTCGTCACGCGGAAGATCATTCGCGCGGTGGCCGAGATGGCGCGCGGAAATGGAGCGATGCTGTCCTTGGGAAACGTGGACATCGAGCGCGACTGGGGATGGGCACCGGACTATGTCGACGCCATCTGGCGCATCTTACAGCAGGAGACTCCGGAAGACTTCATCATCGCAACCGGAGTCTCCGCCACGCTGAAGGAGTTCGTTCGCACAGCCTACGAGCTCATCGATGAGGATTGGCAGGAGCATGTCACGGTGGACAGCAGCCTTCTCCGGCCTTCCGAGATTCTGCATAGCCGCATGAACCCGGCGAAGGCCTACTCGCACCTTGGCTGGCGCGCAGAGCACACGATGAAAGAAGTCGTCCGTGCGATGTTTGAGGAAGAACTCCATCGGCTCGACGAAGAAGGCAGGAAGTAAGAAGGCCTGTACCTAGCTCTCCGCAACAGGCAGCGAAAAAGTAAAGACCGAGCCGTGTCCCGGCTGGCTAGTGACGGTGATTCTGCCACCGTGGGCTTCTACGATGGCGCGGCTGATCGCGAGTCCCATTCCCGTCCCCGGAACAGTCCCGGCCTGGGAACGCGCGCGGTAGAGGCGGTCGAAGATCAGTGGTTGCTCGTCAGACGGTATGCCGATGCCACGATCCGCAACGCTGGTGAGCACCTCATCCCCCTCCCGTGCGGCGGAGAGGAAGATCGGCGAGCCCTCCGCCGAATACTTGGCTGCGTTTTCCAGCAGGTTGCAGAGCACCTTGACGATCACTTCAAGGTCCGCCATCACCAGAGGCAGCGGCGGCAACGAAACCTGCAGCGGGTGCGTCTGTTCAACGTGGGCGCACGTCTCACGTGCATGGGCGATGGCGACCTCCATGCTTACAGGGGCGAAGGTCATATGAACCTCGTTCGCCTCCAGCTGCGCCATCTCGACGGCCTGCGAGACGAGCCTGTTCAGGCGATCGCTCTCCTCATCCACAATCGTCAGCAGCTCAAGGCGGTCGGCCTCGCTCAGGTTGTCATTGGAGAGTAGCGTCGTCGCGGCGCCCTTGATCGAAGTGAGGGGCGTCCGCAGCTCGTGCGTGATGGAATCCAGCAGCAGCGTGCGCAACCGTTCGCTCTCCTTGGCCGCCTCGTTTTTGGCAACGTTCTCCAGAGCTTCCACACGGTCGAGAGCGATGGAGACGAGGCCGCCCATGGCCTGAAAACTCTCCTCCGAAAGCGCCACGCCACGCAGCATCAGCAGGCCGCGCGGACGCACGCCACTGCGCAGAGGGATACGGATCTCATCGCCCGAAATCTTCTCCGGGCCGCTGAGCGTCAGGGCGATCTGGCGCAGATGCACGGCATCAATCGTTGCCGTGGGGCGCTGGCCTGACTGGTAAAGCCTATCTCCCTGCAGAAGAAAAAGGGCGACGGACTCCGCAGAAGAGACACCCGCGATCACCGCAGGCAAAGTATTCACAAGCGCCGCCACGTTCTCTGACTGAAGCAGCTCGCGGCTGAGCGTGAGGAGAATCTCAATCTCGCGCTGGCGCGCACGCGCGTCTTCCGCTTCATCGCGAGCGCGTTGTGACAACCGGCTTCCAATCACACCAGTGGCGAGAAAGGTTCCCAGGGCAAGCCAGTTCTGCGGATCGGAGACCGTGAAAGTATCCACCGGCGGAAGGAAGAAAAAGTTGAAGCATCCCGCCGCAACGATGGATGCGCCCACGGCGTAGCGCAAACTAAACTTCGCGGCCAGCGCCAGGATAAAAAGCACCAGCGTGAGCGCAACTGTGGTCGGATTGACGTGGAGCCACCGGCTATAGACGAGTACAATTCCGGCCAGAGCCAGTGATGTGATCGTCCAGCGAGTGATCGCAACGGCGCGCTGCGAGTTCATGGGAGTATCTTACGGTGTCGGACGAAAAGAGAAAATCTGCGGAAGACTGGCTCGCTGCCACAGAGACGGAAAAGAAACGGGGACGCTTCAAAATCTTCCTCGGATACGCTCCGGGCGTAGGCAAAACCTTCAGCATGTTAAGTGAGGGGAACCGTCGACTGAGCCGCGGAGAAGACGTCGTCGTCGGGATCGTGGAGACCCACGGCCGCAGCGGTACTGCGGAGCAAGCCGCGAAGCTGGAGCAGGTGCCACGGCGCGAGATCGACTACAAAGGCACCCTCTTTGACGAGATGGATGTGGATGCCATTCTGGCCCGCGCTCCGCAGGTCGTTCTGGTCGACGAACTCGCGCACACCAACGTGGTGGGCAGCCGCTTCGCTAAGCGTTACGAAGATGTTCTGCTTCTGCTGGAAAACAACATCGACGTGCTCAGCACAGTGAATATCCAGCACGTCGAGAGCCTCACACCCCGCGTACAGGCGCTCACGGGCATCACCGTGCGCGAAACCGTTCCGGACTGGGTGCTCGACCGCGCCGACGAAATCATCATCAACGACGTCACGCCCGAAGCTCTGGCCACACGCATGCGACGCGGCGATATCTATCCCATGGAACGCGTCGAGCGTGCCCTCTCCAACTTCTTTCGCCGGGGCAATCTGATCGCCCTGCGCGAGATGGCGCTACAACGCGTGACGCGCGCCGTCGACCGCACGCTGAACGACTACGTGAAGCGCAAGCGGCTGGGCGCGCAGTGGTCTGTGATCGAGCGCGTAGCCGTGTGCATCAGCGCGAACCCCGAGGCGCGCGACCTGATCGCACGCGGTGCGCGTCTAGCCGAAGGCCTGAATGGCGAGCTCTACGTTCTGCATCTCACCAATGACCGCGACAACGAGCCCGAGCGCCGGAAGACCCTGGACGCGCATCTACAATTCGCTATGAACCTCGGAGCAAACATCGTCCACCTCACCGGAAAGAGCGTTGCCTCCGCCACAGCGGCGTACGTCACCGAACATCGCATCACGCAGGCGATCTTTGGCCGTTCGGCTCTCCATGGTTTGAAGAAGTACCTGTACTATCTGGCGATTCAGAAGTTCATGTCCGAAGCTCCGCACGTAGACCTTCACATCATCACGCAGGACACACAGGCGGGAGCGCGCAGATAATGGCCAAACGAATCTTGATCGTAGACGACGAGCGGCAGATCACGCGCATGCTCCGCACCTCCTTGCAGAGCAGTGGCTACGATGTCTCCATCGCCTCCGATGGCCTGGAGGGCTTCGAGCGCTTCAAGGCCGATCAACCCGATCTCATCGTCACCGACCTCGCCATGCCGGAGATGAACGGCCTTGAACTGACGCAGGCCGTTCGCCGCATCGCCACAACACCCATCATCGTTCTCAGCGTGCGCGACACCGATGCGATGAAGATCACCGCGCTCGACGAGGGCGCGGACGACTATCTGACCAAACCCTTCAGCATGCCCGAACTGCTCGCGCGGATTCGCGTTCAACTGCGGCGCGTGCAGGCCTCTGAGCCGGGAGAGCTTCACGTCGAGGTCGGCGACTTTGTCATCGATGTCGACGCGCACACCGTGGTCGTAGCCGGAGAACCCCTGCACCTCACACCGAAGGAGTTCGACCTGCTGCTTCTCTTCGCGCGCAATCCGCTGCGCGTCCTCACGCACAAGGTACTTCTACGGGGCGTATGGGGACCTGCCGGAGAAGACCAGCCGGAGTATCTGCGCGTATTAATCGCGCAACTGCGCAAGAAGATCGAGCGCACGGACGCTGCCCGCTACATTGTGAGCGAACCCTGGGTCGGCTATCGCTTTCAGCCCTCGGGCACAGACGAACTTACAACTTCTTAACATCTTCTTTACGGACTTCCTACCGACGCGGGCGATGTACTGATCTTCGGGTCAAAACATGAACGCTACACGCGTACCTCGGTTTCTCATCTCTCTTCTCGCCTTGATTGTCCTCCCCCTCGGCGCCGCTGCTCAACAACCTGCGGCTCCCAGCGCGGACGAAATTCA
Source organism: Terriglobus sp. (assembly GCA_023265355.1). Lineage (GTDB taxonomy): Bacteria > Acidobacteriota > Terriglobia > Terriglobales > Acidobacteriaceae > Terriglobus. The sequence continues at coordinate 2,991 of JAHFTZ010000066.1, read as the reverse complement.
AGCCATTCGTGAGCAGATCCAGCAGCTCTCGGAGCAGCTCCGTGCCATTGAAGCACGCCAGGCTGCAGCCGCAGCTACACCTGCGGTAGCACCTCCTGCGACTGCTGCTCCCGCAGCACCCTCCACCAGCACGTCCGCGGAAACGCACGGCAACGTGCCGCCTGCTGCCACCGTGGCTGCCACTCCAGCAGCCTCGAACGATCCCTTTACCTTCGCGGACTTCACCTGGCTCACCGGCAACCCACGCACCATCAAACCGGCCTTCGACTCTGCATTCTTCACACCCGAGATCCGCGCGGACATCAACTACACCTATGACTTCCACCATCCGCAGGACGACACCATCGTCGGTTCCAGCGAGGTCTTTCGTGCGAACGAAGTGCAGGTCACGCAGCTGGGCGTAGGCGGAGACTTCCACTACGACAACGTGCGCGCACGCGTGATGACCCAGTTCGGTCTCTACTCGCAGACCACGCCGCGCAACGATGCCAGCACCGCGCGCGGCCAGTGGAACCTCGCCGACGCCTATCGTTATCTCTCAGAAGCCTACGGCGGCTATCACTTCAACAAGATGCACGGCATCAATGTCGACGCAGGCATCTTCATGTCCTACATCGGCCTCTTCTCCTACTACCAGTTCGATAACTGGGCGTATCAGCCTTCGTATGTCTCTTCGAATACACCGTGGTTTTTCAACGGGGTTCGTGTGCAGTTCTTCCCAACGAAGAAGCTGAAGATCGAACCCTGGTTCGTGAACGGCTGGCAGTCCTATGGCCGCTTCAACAGCCGCCCCGGCATCGGTGGACAGATCCTCTATCGCCCCAACGGAAGCTGGTCGTTCGTTGCCAATCAGTACGCTGTAGGGCGTGACACGCTGGGCCAGGGAAGCCGCACGCGCTTCCACACCGACGACAGTATCCAGTACAAGTACCTCGACCGTCCCTACTCCTTCGTAAGCAAGGCCGCGATGAGTCTCACCGGCGACCTCGGCTGCGAAAGCGGTAGCGGCGTGAGCTGCTTCGGCAACGGCAAGAACGGACCCAAGCAGAGCTTCGTCGGCTTTATGGCCTACAACCGCCTCTGGTTCGATCATGATCGCTACGCCCTCACGCTGGGCGGCGGAAAGATCAACAACCCCGGCCGCTATCTCGTGCTTCTGCCACCCATCAACGGAGCCACCGCTGCTTCGGGCACGCCGTACTTCACACAGAACCCCGGCGATCCCTACAAAGCGTGGGACGCTTCTGCCACGGCGGACTGGATGCCAAGCCAGTACATCACCTGGCGTCTTGAGTTCAATCACCGTGCTGCCAACGTGCCGTACTTCAGCGGTCCCGGGGGCGTAACACCTCCCGGAGGCAATACCGGCGCGCCGGGTTCCGCTGTCCCTGGATGGTCGCCCGATCTACGCAATAGCGAGAATCGCGCCACCGCCGCAATTCTCGTGAAGTTCTAACAAATAGCCCCGCCTCTCCGCGCAAGCCATCGCACGGAGAGGCAAAAAAGGAGCCTACGATGACCGATGTTTTGCTGATCTTCGCCCTGCTGCTGGCCTTCGCCACCGCAGGCCTTTACGTTGACGGATGCGATCGCCTGAAAGGAACCAAACGTGTTTGAACATACGCTCCTCCTCGCCATCGCGGCCGCTCTTCTCGCCTATCTCGTCTACGCAATGCTTCATCCGGAGAAGTTCTAAATGTCACTCAACGGCTGGCTTCAAATTGTTCTTTTCATCGCTGCGGTTCTTCTCTTGGCAAAGCCGATGGGCAGCTATCTCACACGCGTCTTCGAACGTCGCAGAACGTTCCTCGATCCCCTCCTCGCTCCCTGCGAACGCCTCCTCTATCGCCTGACCGGTGTAAAGCCGGAAGAAGAGATGCGCTGGACGGAGTACGCCATCGCCATGCTCGCATTCAGCGCGGCCACGCTGGTGCTCACCTACGCTGTCGAGCGCCTGCAGCATCTCCTGCCGCTCAATCCGCAGCATCTGCCCGGCGTAGATCCCGCGCTGGCGCTCAACACCGCCATCTCCTTCACAACGAACACCAACTGGCAGTCCTACGTGCCTGAGTCGACCATGAGCTATCTCACCCAGATGGTCGGCCTCGCAACGCATAACTTCTGGTCCGCCGCCGTCGGCCTCGCACTGGCCGTCGCCTTCGTACGCGGCATCGCCCGCCGCGAAACCAAGACGCTGGGCAACTTCTGGGTCGATCTCACACGCGGCACACTGTGGGTGCTGCTTCCCATCTCGATCGTCTTCGCGCTCGCCCTGGTCTCGCAGGGAGTCGTACAAAACTTCCGCGCCTTCGACACAGCAAAGCTCGTCGAGCCACAGAAGTCCGTCGGCATCGACGGTAAGACGACAACGATCACCACGCAAACCATTGCCCAGGGACCAGTAGCCTCGCAGGAAGCCATCAAGATGCTTGGCACCAACGGCGGCGGCTTCTTCAACGCGAACTCCGCGCACCCCTTTGAAAATCCCACACCGCTCACCAACTTTCTGCAGATGCTCTCGATCTTCCTGATCCCCGCAGGCCTCACCGTGATGCTCGGCCAGATGGTCGGCTCACCGAGGCACGGTTGGGCCATCCTCGCCGCCATGGTGGTGCTCTGGTTCGCCGGAACGGCCACCTGCTACTGGGCAGAGTCGCAGGCGAATCCGCTGCTGCACGGCGTCGATCAACACGTCTCGCTCACGCAGTCCGGCGGCAACATGGAGGGTAAGGAAGTTCGCTTCGGCATTGCCAACTCGGCCCTCTTCGCAACCGTCACCACAGACGCAAGCTGCGGCGCGGTCAACGCCATGCACGACAGCTTCACGCCGCTCGGCGGCATGGTGCCGCTGGTCAACATCCTGCTGGGCGAGGTCGTCTTCGGCGGCGTCGGCGCGGGCCTCTACGGCATGCTCGTCTTCGTCATCATGGCCGTCTTCATCGCTGGTCTCATGGTAGGCCGCACACCGGAGTATCTCGGTAAAAAGATCGA
>JAHFTZ010000065.1 GCA_023265355.1 Terriglobus sp. | reverse complement strand
TTTATTACCTCTACGCACCGATTGTGGATTTCTTCTTTCGGCGCAAGGTCTGGGCGGCGTTGGTGGGCTGCGGAGCGGGCCTCCTTGCGGGCGTTGGCCTGTGGCGTCTGCAGACACATCCGCACCAGGCGGTTGTGCTGATCTTTTTGGGAAGCGCGCTGGCGACGATGGTAAGCGCAGCGAGCGGCGGCATGATGGCGGCGTTGCTGACTAAAGCGGAGAAGGCCAACGTGGGAGGCTGGATCCAGGGTGGCAATCTGGGTGTGGGATCGCTGGTGGGCGGCCTTCTGCTCTGGCTGGCGGCTACGCATGGGAACGGATTTCTAGGGGCGGTGATTCTGGCAGCGTGCGTCCCGCCTGCACTCTCCGCACTGCTGGTGAGGGAGCCGCACAGGGAAAAGAGCGGCGATAAGGTGGGTGCGACCTTCGCGGACATGGGGCGGGAGATGGCCCGGACCTTCTTTAGCTGGAAGAATGCGCCGGGGCTGCTCGTTCTGGCTTCGCCCATCGGGACAGGAGCGATGCAGCAGCTCATGGGCGGTTTGACGCAGGAGTATCACGCGTCGTCCACCCAGCTGGCCTTTGCGAATGGCTGGGGAGGCGGCGTTCTGACGGCGATCGGGTCGCTCTGCGCGATTCTCTGGCCCGTGCGTCTGAACCGGATGATCCCGTATGTCGGAGCAGCGGTCTTTTATGCTGCGGTAACGGGTGCCGTGGCGGTTGCGCCCATGCGGGCCTCCACGCTGATTGTGGGGCTTCTGTTTTCGAACTTCGCCACCGGGTTTGCCTACGGGTGTTACACCGGTCTGGTGCTTCAGACCCTGGGTGAGGGCGGCAAGAGGCAGAGTACCAAGTACACGTTGATCAATGCGATCGGGAACTTTCCCATCGTGTACATGGCCTGGTTATGCGGTCGGGTGGCGGTGCACTTTGGACCCATTCTTGGGCCACGGTCGATCGCGGGATTTGACGCTCTGACGAATCTAGCCGTGGTGGTGCTGTTCGCGGTATGGTGGTTCGCCTATGGAAGACGAATTCATACGACGCCTGTTACGCCTGCTTTGCTTTAGCCAGCTTCTTGCGGCGACGGACTTCGGCGTCGGAGAACATGGTTCTGCGGCATTTAGCTGAACCGCAGTAGCAGTCCTGCGTGTCGTCGTCGTCGGAGTCGTAGAGGTTGTACATGTACGTGAGTTCCTCCCCGGCACGGATGGGGCGGAGGGCGCGGATGAAGATGCGGCCGTCTTCTTCTTCGGATTCGCAGTTGGGCTCGCAACAGTGATTGATAAACATGGCCGCAGAGAAGCCGTCGATGACGGTATCCGTGCCGGAGAGGCCGAAGAGATAGGTTACGTCGCGCTCGGCGTAGCGCTCGTCGGCGACTTCTTTGGCGATGCGTGGACCGTCGTATTCGACGACGATGCCGCCCTTGCGGATGGGGGAGACGGTGTAGCAGCCGGCGGCATGGATAGCGGAGGAGCGGATGATCAGGTCGGTCATAAGGGTTTCGGGAGAGTATAGCGTCTTCACGACGAAACAGATGCAGGAGAAATGGCGTCTAATCTGGAAGCGTATGAAGATTCTTATTCTAGCGACGGTTGTGGCGTTGGGCGCGGCGGGGACGCTTTCCGCCCAGGACATCTCGACGCCTACGAAGACGAAGCCCTGTCCGAAGGGGAAGACCTGTCCAACGGCCGACGCCCCGGGGCAGAACGATGCCGGTCCACCGACTTCCATGCAGGGAGCGGATGCGGATGTTCCAGGTGAGCCTCCGTCGGCTCCTCCAGCGCACGCTCCCGCATCTTCTTCCTCCACGCCCTCTACGCCACCCTCATCGCCACCGCAGAGTAATTTCCCGGATATGCCAACGGGCGGTAAAGACCCCGATCCGCCGAGTTCTTCTTCTGCCCCCTCTTCCTCATCCTCATCCTCGTCTTCAGACTCTGATTCGCCGCGGCCTACGGCAGGAGACTCCGGTTTCAGTTCCAGTAAAGATCCTTCGGGTGAGGATGATCCTGCTCCGACGACGGAGGGCGACGATTCTCCAGTGAAGGCGATGCCGCTGAAAGATCTTGGGAGCAGCGGAAGTTCGAGCGAGGCGCGGAAGAAGTTGGAAGCGTCCCGCGTTCCTGACGATCTGAAGGTGGCGAAGTTTTACAGCAACGACGGCAACTGGGCCGGTGCCTATCTGCGGTACAAGGATGCGGTGGAACACGAGGCGGACAATGAAGATGCGCAGTGGGGTTATGCCCTCTCTGCCGACAAGCTGAAGAAGACGGACGAGGCGCGCGAGCACTACGGCGAGTATCTTCGCGTAGCTCCGGATGGAGAGCATGCCAAGGCTGCGGAGAGGGCATTGGCGAAGCTGGGTCCAGCTCCACCGAAGACCGCCTCCAAAACGGAGTCTCCCCAGTGATCAGTCTTCCGGCGGGGCAGGCCTGCCGTTGGAGGTGTCGTCGGGTTCTGAGTCAAGATCTTCTTCGACACGAATGTATCGCCGAAGGTAGCGGAGCGGCTCGTTCTCACCGGCCATCTCACGCAGGTGATATTTCCATACATCAGGACGCGCGGTGCGACGGGTGAAGGCCTTGCGGTGGATTGTCTTGACGGTGCCATCGGGCAGAACACGCGAGAAGTCCTTCGCAGGCATGGAGAAGGTGATCTGCGTTCCCGACTTCCAGAAGCACGATGCGAACTCGTGCGAAAAGAGCAGCGCGAAACAACGTCGTCCGAGCGACAGCCACTGTGCGGCGTCGTCGAAGGAGACCCACGGGCGTGCCGTGTGGCGGACATACCATTTGCGAAATTCAAAGCCGTTGGCGCGAGCCTGGGCGATTACGAGTTTCAATAAATCGAGGCGAGTCATGGGAGTCCGAAGTAAGGCAGTCTGGCTGTGCGCTCTGCTGTTGGTCCTGGTTTCTGCGACTGGGGCTCGTGCGGACTCTACCTATCCGCTTAACAACGATAGTACGGTGCGTGAGGGCTATCAACGATTTTTCATCCTGGATTATGAGGGGGCGCTCGCGCGTTTTGAGAGTGTGCTGAAGACGCACGAGGGGGATCCCATGGCCATGGCGTACGTGCAGATGACGCTGATCTTCAGGGAACTCTATCGACAGGATCTGCTGGATACGACCTACTACGCGCGCGAAAACTTTCTTTCGAGTAACCGAAAGGTGGAGATCCCGCACGACGTTTCACAGAGAATCGAAGATCTCACGAACGGCGCCATCTCCGTCTGCGACCAGAGGATCAAAGCCAACGGGCAGGATAAGGATGCGTACTTCGCCCGAAGCTACGTGCGCGGCATGCACGCCGCGTGGATGACGCTGGCGATGCACAGCTTTTCAAGCGCGGCGCATCAGGGATTGCAATCGCGCAACGATGCTGACCAGGTTTTGAAGCTTGATCCTCAGTACACAGACGCCAAGATGGCGATGGGTTTGCAGCAGTTCGCGGTGGCCAGCCTACCGCGCTTTCTGCGAATCCTTGTGGGCATGGTCGGCGTGGGTGGGTCGAAGGAGAAGGGGCTTGGCTTGCTTCGGGAGGCAGCAGCAGGCGGTACGGTGACGAAGGTGCCTTCCATGACGGCGCTGAGCCTGTTTCTACGGCATGATGGCCGTTACCCTGAGGCTCTTGCTGTGGCACATGAACTGGCGGCGATGTATCCGCACAACTTCCTCTTTCGTCTGGAAGAAGCCAATCTGACCAAGGATGCAGGACGCGGGCAGGATGCAATTCACGTTTATCGGACGGTGCTGGCGGACGCCGAGAAGGGTGGATACTTTGTCGATGTGCGGCTGCAGCTTCCTTACTTCGGTCTGGCTGAAACCGAGCGTGGGCAGGGCGATCTGGAAAGCGCTCTGCGGGACTACATGGAAGCGGGAAAGCAGCCCAACTGTAGCGAATGGATGCGTCGCCGGGCGCAGTTGAACAGCGGGATGATGAACGATCTGCTGCATCGGCGGGATGCGGCGATGCAGCAATACCGCCTGGCGGCTGCGCCGGGTGGAGATCAGTCGCAGGCGGATGCGGCGCGGAAGTATATGAAGACGCCGTACAGTGGACGGTGAAGGTCTGTTGGCAGAATGTTGAACTGAATCGCTGTTCTTTGCGTATAACGGTTTGGAAGTTCAACAGGAGGCGGGTATGGTTTGCTGGCGATGCGGAGCGCAGATCGTTGAGGGAGCGCGGTTTTGTTTGGCCTGTGGGGCGGCGGTGCAGCCAGTTGGGTCAGTTCCTGGATACGTGCCTTCGGCGGCGTACAGCGGACAGTTGATGCGCGCGCGGGCAGGGCGGAAGATCGCCGGTGTCTGCGAAGGTCTGGCCCGGTACATCAACGTGGACGTGATGATCGTGCGTATTGTGGCCTTGGTGCTTCTCTTTGGTGGCGGGTTCGGCTTTCTGGCGTACATCATTGCTTGGATCGTGATTCCGGAGGAGCCGTACGCTCTTCCGCCGACGGTCTAAGGGCCGCTTCTCTGCGGTCAGAACGTTGAAAACGGTATAACAGAAGAGCCAGCTGTGATTCGCAAGCAGCTGGCTACTTCTGTTTTTGTGGGGTTCCTTTGAGTTTGAGCGCAAGGCCGTTTGTGTATGCGGGTGGTGAGCTGGTTTGCGACGGCGTGTCGCTGCAGAAACTGGCGAAGAAGTTTGGCACGCCGCTCTATGTCTATTCCGCCGCGCAGATGGTGGAGCGCGCGGGGATGTTTGCGCAGGAGTTTGCGGATGTGCAGCATACGGTCTGCTATGCGGTGAAGGCGAACTCGGCGCTCGGCGTTTTGAAGTTGCTGGCGGCGCAGGGATGCGGTTTTGACATCGTTTCGGGTGGTGAGTTGGAGCGGGTGATTCGTGCTGCGGGAGACAAGCGCGTTGAGGTCTGCGGACGCGTGGTCTTCTCCGGTGTGGGCAAGCAGCCAGCGGAAATCGACCTGGCGCTGCGTGAGGGAATTCTTCTCTTCAATGTGGAGAGCGAAGGCGAGCTTGAGCTTGTAGCCGAGCGGGCTGCGAAGTTGAAGATCAAGGCGCGGATTGCGCTGCGCGTTAATCCTGATGTCTTCGCGGAGACGCATCCATACATTTCGACGGGTCTGCGGGAGCACAAGTTTGGGATCGACATTCGCCTGGCACGGAAGGTCTACAGGCGTGCGGCGCAGTTGAAGTGGCTGGAGCCTGCGGGTGTAAGCGTGCATATCGGATCGCAGATTCGCTCTGTGGAGCCCTTCGCTGCGGCGTTGGCGCGAGTAGTTGCGTTGATTAGGCAGCTTCGCGCGGATGGGCATGATATTCGCTATGCCGATGCCGGTGGTGGATTGGGTATCGACTACGGTGCGGGAAACTTTGAGCCCGCGAAGCAGGTGGCCAAGTATGCCAAAGCTCTGAAGGGTGCATTGGGAGCGATGGATCTGCATCTGCTGCTGGAGCCGGGGCGGTTCATCGTGGCGCAGGCGGGTGCTCTGGTTTCTCAGGTGCTGTTTGTGAAGAAGAATGGGACGAAGACATTCGTAATTGCTGACGCGGCGATGAACGATCTGATCCGTCCCGCGCTCTACCAGGCACACCACGAGATCGTTCCGCTGAAGCAGACGACGAGGAAGCTAAAGAAGGTCGATGTGGTGGGGCCTGTCTGCGAGAGTGGAGATTTTTTTGCGCGAGACCGCGAACTGGCTCCTCTGAAGCGTGGGGATGGGATTGCTCTGCTGGATGCGGGGGCTTATGGTCTGTCGCTTTCGAGCAACTACAACACGCGTGTGCGGCCTGCTGAGGTTTTAATCGAGCGCGGAAAGGCTCGGTTGATTCGGCGGCGGGAGACGGTTGAGGATCTGTTTGGGCCGGAGATGCTTTAGCTCCTCCTGCAATGCGGGTGGCGCCGAAGGGTAGATGAGCAGAAGTGGCGCCGTGGCTGATAAAATCGCAGGCGACGCGCGCTTGTGGTCTGAGCGCTGGATACTTCGAGAAGATGCAGGAGCAGGGAAATGTCAGGCCACTCTAAATGGGCAACAATTAAGCATAAGAAGGGCGCTACGGATGCGAAGCGCGGTAAGATCTTCACACGTCTGATCAAGGAAATCACCATTGCGGCGAAGGGCGGCGGTGGCGATCCCGACGGAAATCCCCGTCTGCGCACGGCAATCCTGGCGGCAAAGGCCGAGAACATGCCTGCGGATAACATCAAGCGGGCGATCCAGCGTGGTACGGGCGAGCTTGAGGGGCTGAGCTACGAGGAAATTACCTTTGAGGGCTATGGCCCAGGGGGTGTGGCCCTCATCGTCGAGGTGACGACGGATAACAGAAACCGCGCAGTGAGCGAAGTGCGGCACGCCTTCAGTAAGAATGGCGGCAACCTTGGCGAGACGGGAAGCGTTGGCTACCTGTTCAGTAAGAGGGGCGTCATCGTCGTTGCCAAGGCTGGAACCAACGAGGAGAAGATCACCGAGGTCGTTCTCGAAGCAGGTGCGGACGATCTGAGCGAGGAGGGCGACAACTGGGAGATTCTGACCTCGCCCAAGGATTTCGAAGCGGTGCGGGATGCGCTGAAGGCGGCAGGATTTACGCCGGAGCATGCCGAAGTGACGATGATTGCGTCTACTTACCAGAAGCTCGAGGGAGCTCAGGCAAACTCGATGATTCGTCTGTTGGAGACATTGGAAGATCTGGATGACACGCAAAATGTGTACTCCAACTTCGACATGGATGATGTGCCAGTTGCACATTGAATTTGATGAGGAAAGCAAAAGCGGAGAGGCCGCCGACGACCGGCGGCTTTCTTCTGTGAGGGGATTGATGAAGCGATTTGTAGCAATGTTGGGGTTAGTGCTTGTAGCGACGGGCGCGCGGGCGCAGGTTCAGAAGAGCGATGTGGAGGCGGTGGCCAACTCCACTCCATGGGAGTTTGGCGCGCTGGTACAGGGCGGTAAGGGCTTGACGGATAACCGGGACGATTTTAAATTTTTGATGGTTGGCGGTCATGCAGGCAAGGTGCTGACTCAGGAGATGGGACACTCGATGCTTCGCGGAAACTTCGAGTATGCCGTAGAACTCTTTCCCTTCTGGCAGTCTTATACGCCTAAGTTTCAGCGTGCGAACTGTGTGCCGGGGACTTCCACGACGATTACGTGTTCCAATCTCTTCCCCACGGGTGGAACGTACACCGGCGTGTCGGTGACACCGATTATTCTGCGGTGGAACTTTACTGGAGGGCGCAGGATCATGCCCTGGGTTCAAGGAGCGGGCGGCGTGGTGTGGACGAACCACAAGTATCCGGGCTTCGGGGAAGGGGATTTGAGCCTGGCGAATAGCGGGCCGGGCACAAACACGAGTGTGTTCAACTTCACGCCGCAGTTTGGGGTTGGATTTCACTATTTCGTGAAGCCAAAGCGCAGCTTGGATTTTGCGGCGAACGCGGTCCATATCTCTTCGGCTAGCCTGGGAGATAAGAATCCCGGTGTCAATGCGTCAGTGCAGTTCAACGTGGGTTACACGTGGTGGAAGTAAATCCTCTTCCGTAGCGATTGCGGTGATGAATTTGAATGGTGAACCAATTGTTGAGTGTGTCCCGAATTTTTCTGAGGGACTGAACGAAGACGTCATGCGTGCAGTTGTGCGTTCCATGCAGGTGTTTGGTGTGAGCCTGCTGGACTGGTCGATGGATGCAACGCACAACCGCAGCGTGGTGACGATGGCCGGGGCGCCCGATGCTGTGGCAGAGGCGGCGATTCGTGGAGCGGGTAAGGCCGCCGAGTTGATCGATCTGACGCGGCAGACGGGGGTGCATCCACGCATCGGAGCAGCGGACGTCATTCCGTTTGTGCCCGTTCGCGGCTACACGCTGGCACAGTGCGCTATGCTGGCGAGAAATGCGGCGATGCAGATCTGGCGGCGGTACGGTGTGCCGGTCTATCTCTATGAGGCTGCTGCGGCTCGACCGGACCGTGTGAACCTTGAGGATGTGCGGCGCGGCCAGTTTGAAGGGATTCGCGAAGCCGTGAAGAAGGATGCGAAGTCGCGTCCGGACGTAGGTGGGCCCGATCTGCATGCGACGGCTGGTGCGAGTGCCGTAGGAGCACGCAGCTTTTTGATCGCATACAACTTGTACTTAGATAAGGGAAATGTTGCCGCCGCGCGTGCAATCGCCAAGGAGATTCGTGCGTCCAACGGAGGGTTGGTCGGGGTGAAGGCAATGGGTGTCCTGGCAAATGGCAGAGCGCAGGTAAGTATGAATATTACGGATTTTCGACGAATGCCGATGGATAGGGTTTTTCAGACAGCCGAAAAACTGGCTCAGAAGCAAGGTGCGCAAATTGTGTCGGCCGAACTCATTGGTTTGATTCCGGAAGAGGCGTACACACCGGATGCGTCCTGGTTACGTCCAATACCTGAGTTCGATCCGGCGGAGCGCGTTCTGGAACGTAAGCTGGATCGCCCGATGGATTGGCCACGATAAGATTTGAGAAAAGATTCCCGGAGGTTGTCACGATGAGTTTCACAAAGTGGGCGGGATGTTCGCTGGCAGCAATCTTGACCGCCGGTCCTGTGTTCGCGGCGCAGTTGAGTGGGGACGCGCGCGCCAGCATCCCGAAGGATATTCAACAGATTGTGGTGGTGGACTATCGCGCGATGCAGAACTCTTCCGCTGCGATGAATCTGAAGGACCGGATCATGCCACCCGAACTGAAAAAGCTTGAGGCTGCGCTGCGACAGAGCGGCATGAAGGTGGACGCCGATACGGAAGTTCTAGCGTTTGCGGCGTTTCACTCCGGCAGCACAGACGCCACACGGACGGTGGGTATTGCACAGGGCCAGTTCCAGACTGCGGCAATTCTTGCCAACTTCACCAAGCAGAAGGTGAAGGGTACGCCGATGCGCAACAACATGGTGTATCCCATGGGTGCATCTGGTATGAGCGTGGCCTGGTTGAACCAGACAACGATGGTGTTTGGCGACAAGCCTTCCATCAAGGCGGCGCTCGACGCGCATGACGGTCTGGGCGAAAGCTTTTTGGCCAACGGCGACATGATGAACGAGATGGCGGCTGTGGACAGCAAGGCTATCTGGAGCTT
>JAHFTZ010000064.1 GCA_023265355.1 Terriglobus sp. | reverse complement strand
GAAGGTATCCCCTTTAATGTCGGGCTTTGGATAGGGCCCGATGGCAGCAAGGTGATCGCAGCGCTGAACCCAAGCGGATATGGCAGCAATGTTTACACCGATCTGAGCAAGGAGAATCCGACCGTTCCCATGCCTGTGGTCCCGGCGGAGGAGATGGCCACGCTGACCACGCAGCAGAAAGCCACGTTGACGCGCAATCGCACACGTAACCAGGAACCAAACTGGGTCCAGCGCATCGATCTAGATGGCAAGGTGACAGGCGTCTACGCCGACTACCACTACGTGGGTACGGGCGACATCGGCGGAGCGACGCAGGAGTTTTCTGTAAAGTTGCTGGAAGCCATCGCAACGAAGAGCGAGACCATACTGCCTCCACCGCCACGGCCGAATTTTCTGAAGCCTTTGCCGCCCTCCACCGTAAGCGTGCGTGTAGGCGAAGGACCTGTAAATGTGATCGAAACCGAGGCCGATCAGATGTTCAACGACATCAAGCTGGAGATGATGGCGAAGATGCCCACGTACAAGGGTGATCTCGAACTCATCAATCACTCGGCAGGGTCGCTGACATCGCAGGCATATCACAAGCGTTGGGTTGTGAAGAATGAACTCCTCGCGGAAGCAGCAGAGGAGACTTCCGTGGCTGCAGCCCTGATGGGCGGACGCGTTTATCCGCAACAGCGAATGAACGATGCCTGGACGCTCGCGCTTGGCGGGCATTTCCACGATACGGCTGCGGGAACGGCCACACCACGCTCGTACGAGTTTGCCTGGAACGATGACATCATCGTCGCGAACCAATTTGCTGGAGTGCTGACGAGCGCCACCGAAGCAGTCGCTGCGGCGATGAACACGCAGGGCGCTGGAACACCTCTCGTTGTCTTCAACTCGCTCAACATCGGTCGCGAAGATCTTGTAGAAGCCAAGATGCCCTTTGCGGGTACGGCTCCGCAGGCTGTTCGCGTCAAGGGTCCAAAGGGAGAAGACATTCCGGCGCAGATGCAGGATGGCAAAGTGTTGTTCCTGGCCAAAGCCCCCTCGGCCGGCTTTGCCGTCTACGATGTGTCCGCAGCCTCTTCTCCAGCGACCAGCTCGACGTTGAAGGTGACGGCCAATTCGCTTGAGAACGCACGGTACAAAGTCCAGGTAAACGGAGACGGCGACGTTTCGAGCGTCTTCGACAAGAAGCTTAACAGGGAGCTGCTGTCGGCACCGATTCGTATGGCCTTCTCCAACGACACACCGAAGCAATGGCCCGCGTGGAACATGGACTTCGACCAGGAGCAGGCAGCGCCCGTGGGCTATGTCAGCGGTCCGGCGAAGATCCGCATCAAGGAAAATGGCCCTGTGCGTGTGTCGATCGAGGTCGCGCGCGAGTCGATGGGATCTAAGTTCGTGCAGACGATCAGCCTCTCTGCAGGCGATGCAGGAAACCGCGTCGAGTTCGCGAACGAGATTGATTGGCGTAGCAAAAAGGTCAATCTCAAAGTAGCGTTCCCGTTTTCGGCTTCTAACCCTAACGCGACGTACAACGAAGAAGTGGGAACAATCGAACGTCCCAATGCGACAGAGCGGCAGTTCGAAACCTTCTCGCACCGCTGGATCGATCTCACCGATGCAAGCGGATCCTTTGGAGCGACGATCCTTACCGGGGCAAAGAATGCCTCCGACAAGCCTACGGACAACACCATCCGCCTGACGCTGCTGCGCACGCCGGGCCTGCAGCCGACAGCGAACGGTTCTCCAGCCGCATACGCCGATCAGGCGAACCAGGACTGGGGACATCATGAGTTCACCTTCGGTCTCATCGGACACGCTGCAGGATGGCGGGAGGCGCAGACGGATTGGCAGGGATACCGCCTGAACGATCCGCTGCGCGCATTCTCGACAACGAAGCATGCGGGCACCCTGGGCAAGAGCTTTTCGCTGGTCCAGGTAAGCAATCCACGCGTACGCATCCTTGCTCTAAAGAAGGCTGAAGGAAGTGACGAAACCATCGTGCGTCTGGTGGAACTGGACGGCAAACCGGCGCAGGATGTGCGCATCTCGTTCGCCGCGCCGGTGAATGCAGCGCGCGAGGTCAACGGACAGGAGCAGCCGGTGGGAGATGCAAAGATCGATAGCGGCTCTTTGGTCACCTCGTTCGTCGGCTACCAGCCTCGGACGTTTGCATTGAAGTTGGGCGCAGCCAAAACGACCGTTCCTGCGGTCACCTCGCAAAGTGTCGATCTGAAGTACGACCTGGCGACGGCGAGCAACGACGATACGAAGACGGCTGGCGGAGGCATGGACGGCAAAGGCAACGCCTTCCCTGCCGAGATGTTGTCGTCACGACTCTCGTTCCACGGTGTCGATTTCAGACTCGCAACCCCTAAGACGGGAAATCCAAATGCGATCGTAGCGAATGGCCAGACGATTCAACTACCTGCTGGGAAATTCAACCGCGTCTATCTTCTGGCTGCTTCCGTTGGAGGCGACCAGGAGACAGAGTTTCATGTAGGAAGTAGCGCAACGAAGGTCACCGTCCAGGACTGGGGCGGTTTCATCGGCCAGTGGGACACGCGTCTCTGGAAGAACGAAGACCATCGCGACTGGGCTATCTCTGCCCATCATCCGGAGTGGCCAGGCGACTTCAAAGCACGTGAGGCATCGCCGGCAGCTCTTCACTATCCAGAAGACTACGTTGGTCTGCGCGAAGGCTACGTGAAACCAGCCGACTTGGCCTGGTATTCCTCGCACCATCACACGGCGGAGGGTTTGAATGTACCTTACCAGTACTCTTACCTGTTCGCCTATGCCATGGATTTGCCTGCAAATGCGAAGACGCTCACCTTGCCAAAGAATAACAAGGTGCGTGTGCTTGCCGTCTCCGTTGCGAATGAGAACCCCACCGTTAGCCCGGCGCAGCCTCTTGCCGACACGCTTCGGCACACGACACAACCCACCACGCAGGAGTCGGCTCAATAAATAACTAATCTTCAATCACACTTGAGGTAAATAAAAGGCACACGGTACTCCGGATAGGAGTACCGTGTGCCTTTTACACCTAGAGCAATGCTGATCAGAGTTATAAGCGATTTACTTTGTGACGGAGTCGGCGACGAGGTTCGTGGCTGGCCAAAGTTCCGGCTGTGCAGTTGTGTTCAACTCCACGGACAATGCCGATCCCTGCATTGGTTCAACTTCCACGTTGAAGCCATCCAAGGCAAGCGCAGGAGCGTCGCCAGTGAGGTTCTTGTTCGCTACATCGATTGTCACCGTACGCGTCTCACCCGGAACGAGCGAGATGTAATTGTCAGAGTAGAAGACGGGAAGCACACGCAGGCCACCGGGTTTCTGACGAAGCTGAAGATGCGTCATCAAAGCAATTACCGATGACGGGTTGCGCAGCGTCACGGTGAAGATCGTGCGTTCCCCCTCTTTGCGCGCGCTGCCTTCGGCGTGCAACTTGGCTTTGGGCAGACGGGACAGATCGGCGAACTGGTCCTGCTTTGTGCTCTGCCAGTAGAAGTTCGTCGAGAGAAGCGAACCGTCTGCTGCCTTTAGATCCAGCTTGACGAAGTAAACAGAGGAAGTATTTCCAGGAACATTCAACGCAGCGACATCGGTCGTCTTGCTCCCCGCCGCATCTTCGACAGTCAGAGTCTGATGCGCGATGACCTTGCTCTCCAAGTCGTAGATATCTGTCTGCAGCGTGAGGTTGTGCAGATCGTCAGGCTGATTATTGACCACCTCAAGCTGTCCGGTCGATTCATTCAGTTGCACATGAATGTGCTCGCCCGCCTTTTTCACAGCGAACAACGAAGACTGGGGATCGAGATCGTAGTGATAAAGCTGCCAGACAAAGCTGGGCTGTGCGGGGTGGCTCATCCACGTGATGATGCCCGTGGTCGTCTTGAACATCAGCGCGTTGCGCCCTTCGTACATCGCGCGATACGCCTCGTAGTTCGCAAGCTGGCCCTTGCGTACAAAGTCTGCGAGGTTGCGGATATGCCCAAAGCGCGAGGCGAGTTCTGTTGGATAGGTGTCGCCGTGTTCCGCGCCCTTGGCCATGTCGTGCTGCGCCCAGTCGTCGTTGATGGTCTCCCAGTCTCCCTTGGGCATCATGCCCTGGATCGATTCGATCGTAGGGATCGACATGGAGCCGACCTCGGTCTTGAAGCTCTCGTTGAAGGTGTAATAGAAGCGCGGAGCACGCCAGTGGTACGGTCCATGTGAAGAAACACCGCGACCATCAGCGGAGTTGGATTGATAGAGCCGCGATCCATCGAGCTTACCCATCATCGCTTTGAGCATGTCGTCCAGCTCTTTTGGCGGATAACCTTCGTTGCGGGCGCACCAGACGGCGATGGAAGGATGGTTGCGATAGCGAACGACCTTGTCTGTCACATTTGCCAGGTAGGTTGGAATATCTGTAACGTTTGGTCCGTCGCTGGGATTAGGTTGAAAGAACTCATCCCACAGTAGAATGCCGTACTTATCCGCCATATCGTAAAAATCAGGGTTAGTACTTTGGCCGACCCAGTTCCGGATCATATTCATGTTCGCGAGAGCGTGCATGTGAAACTGCGCGTCCAGCCGCTCGCGTGGAACACGCTTCATACCCTCATCCAGGCCCCAGTTGCCACCGCGAACCATGACGCGCACGCCATTCACAGAGATCGTGAGATTCTCCGAATCAGATACCTGATACTCAATCTTGCGAATACCAAACTGCACGGTCTGCGCACTCGATTCCTTCTTGCCGACATCAAAGCTCATCGTCATCTGGTAGAGGTTCTGCGGGCCGTAGCCGTTGGGCCACCAGAGTTTGGGTTCCGTGAGATGAAGGGCCGCGATCGACTTACTATCCAGAGAGACTACTTTCTGTTCATTTGGAGCGATGGTGACCGGAGTACGGAACGTGATCTCTCTTCCCTGCCCATGAAGAACTCCAACGAGCGTTCCGGATACTGGCGTGCCTGTTGCGTTCTTCAGCGTCGTTGCAACCGTGAGGTCGCCCGTCGCGTGCGATGCGGCAAGGTCAGCGGTGACAAAAGGATCCTTCACTACCACCGGGCCGGTCGACGACAAAGTTACAGGCAACCAGATACCCGTATCCCGGTCACGAATCGCAGGCAGCCAATCCCAACCGATAGTCGACAAAAAAGTCGGCCCGTCGATCGCTGTCTCTCCACCGTTGAGACCTTCGCCAAGGGCGATAGTGTGTTCATGCGGTACGCCCGGATGCGGCTGTGGGCTCACAAGCACTGCAAGGGTCGCATTATGTCCCGGCTTCACTACCGCCGTGATATCGAAGTCTGCACGAATGAACGCTCCACGTGTCGTGCCAACCTGCTTGCCATTCACCCATACTTCGGACGAATAATTTATTCCAGCAAAGTGCAGCCACGTGCGACGCCCCGCGTGCGAAGCGGGCACCTGAAACGAGGCGCGATACCAGTGGCTGGTCTTATTCAGGCTCTCCGGGATCGGGCGCATGTTTTCGCCATAGAGTGGTTCAGGGTAGACCTTGCTGTTGACCAGCGTGGTCAACACGGTTCCCGGCACTGTTGCTGCATACCAGCCTTCGGTGGTGAATTTTGCGTCGGCAATGTTGGCCGCAGAAGCGGAGACCTTGGCGGCATCCTGCATCTTCCAATCGCCAATGAGTTGATCTGGCTGCTGAGCTTTAGCGGCGACAAGCGGAAGAAAAGCAAGGAGCAGAGCGAAATTCTTAAGGATCACGTTGTTTGCTTTCTGACGAAGTGGGTTGATGTCATTTCTGAAGAACCGGAGAGATCTCGTGCTCCGCACCGCCCGCTCCCATCAGAACCAGAGAACGCTGCGCAAAAGGAGAATAGACGAGAAGCGCTGTGCAGGAAAGCGCCAACCCAAAACTCATGTGATGGAGCAGAAGGAAGGGAGAGAGCGACCAGAGCACATCGAGCGGCAACAAAAATCTCCAGAGCTTGAGGAGTTTTTCGCGCGCCCTCGGCGCATGGAAGAGAACGGCACAGAGTACAAAGGCTCGGACAGGAATCAGAACTGCAGCGGTAAGAACGAGAAAGGCAAAGGCTTGGTTGGGTCTCGGCAAAATAGAGAAGAGATCTTCAATCTCTGACAGATTGGCAAGCGCTCCCACATAGAAGCCCAGATACATAAGCTGAAGCAGAATGAAGAGCGTCTGCACGACAGGGTAGGAGATCTTCGGAAGTTCTTCAGTGGTAGCCAGAATCCGGCTGCGAGATTTTGTTTCAGGAATGGGCGTTTGCTCTTCCGACTGTATCTCGGGCGACACAGTTCCACTTGGAGCGATCCGCTCCACGGGCGCGACAAAGCGATAGCCTCGGCGCGCCAGAGTTTCCACAAATCGCGGATTGCTCGCTGCATCTCCCAGGGCTTCGCGGATGCGATTCACCGCGGAGTTGACGCCGTGTTCGTAGTCGACGAAGGTTCCATCGGGCCAGAGTTGCCGGGAGATCTCCTCCCGCGTCAGCAGTTCGCCGGGCCGTTCCAGAAGCATGGAAAGCACTTGAAATGGCTGCGCATTCAATCGAACGCGGATGCCCTGCCTGCGAAGCTCTCCCGTGGCCGCGTCTGCCTCGAAGACTCCGAAGCGATAGCGCCGATCTGGTAGCGGATCCGACATAGCTCGTGTCCAGTGTACTCAATCGTACGGATTCTTTACTCGATCGAGCGAATGAGAACTTTCGATAAACCTTTCTTCCGTAAGCACTTACTCAGTGAGAACTAGACGTCCCTCCAGATGAGCTTTGATGTCTTGCCTCGAATCGGGGACAGGATCAAGGTTTAGACATGACGCGACGCCCACTCTCCAACCTGCAAAGAGTTTTTGCGCTGATTCTCTGTTTCGCTACGGATTGCGCGTTGGCAGAACCGCTACCGCAGGCCGACTCGGCTTTCAATGCGTATATTCACGGAGTCGAGTTCCGTGTGGCTCAACAGCACAGGTCCGCACCTGCTTTCTTTGCTCAACATCATGCGGCAGAAGAACGACGGGGAAAGTTCACCATCGAACGGGTCGAACCTCCCTCAGGCGGAGATCTACAAGGTGCGCTCCTTCATCACTGGCGGAACCGCCTTCGCTCCGGGAGCCACGGCTGCAGAATTTGAGCGGGTGATGAAAGATTTCTCCGCTTATCCTCAATACTTTTCTCCGCAGGTGCTCCAAGCTAAAGCGCTCGTACAGCAGGGCGATCATCTCCAGGCTTCCATGCGCGTACGCCAGCGACACATCCTCACAGTCGTGATGGATACGGCCTACGACATAACCCACGCCCATTTGGATAAGAAACACGGATACAGTGCCTCGCAAAGCACGCACATCTCCGAGATCAACAACCCGGGCACTCCTAAAGAGCGGGTCCTCAATTCCAGCGAAGAGCATGGCTTCCTCTGGCGGCAGAACACGTACTGGAGCTATGAGGAGCGCGACGGCGGACTCTACATGCAGATTGAATCGGTTTCACTGACGCGGTCAATTCCGCGCGGTCTTGGCTGGGCGGTTCGACCCTTCGTCGAGAGTGTTCCACGCGAATCCCTGGAGTTCACGCTTCGCTCCACCTGCAATGCGCTTCGAAAGTAGTTCGAGAAAGGAACAGGATGAGACCAGCCGCAACAAGTAATGCGATAGCTTTCGCAAAGGTGTGCAGAGTCAATCAGGCGCTGACCGCGTCGGCAGAAAAACGCCTTTTGCAGTGGATGGCGGAACGCGCACCTGCATGGCTTAGCTCAGATCAACTGACAATGCTCGGACTGAGCGCGCAGATCGGAGCCGGGGTCTTCTATGCCCTGTCGCGCTACCACCGGCAGGCTCTGCTGCTGGTCATCCTCTGCGTGATGCTCAACTGGTTGGGAGACAGTATGGATGGAACGCTGGCTCGCGTACGCAACCAGCAGCGGCCTCGTTACGGATTCTATGTGGATCACATGGTCGATGTTTTTGGATCGATCGCTCTAATGTGCGGTCTGGGTTGCTCAGGCTTTCTGCACTGGCAGACGGCTATCGCGATGCTTGTAACGTTTCTTCTGCTGTCGAGCGAGAGCTATCTTGCAACCCACACTTTGTCTTGCTTTGAACTATCGCAAGGCATCTTCGGCCCCACGGAGATTCGCCTTCTCCTCATCATTGGGAACGTCGCCCTCCTACACAGTCCGTACTCCACTGTGTTTGGATACAGGATGCTGCTCTTCGATCTGGGAGGAACGATTGCAGCCGTCTGCATGTTCGTTCTGGCGATCGTCGTTACTCTGCGGCACACAGCAGAACTCTACCGGCAGGAGCCTCTCCCGTGACAACTTTTCTCCGTTGGTGGAAGTTTAATCTTGTGGGTGCACTCGGCATGGTGATGCAACTCACAGCGCTGGCGCTTATTAACCGATGGATGCCGGGGCACTACCTTTATGCCTCGGCTGTCGCCATCGAGCTAACCCTGCTACATAACTTCGTGTGGCACCTGCACTACACCTGGCGTGACCGGCGGGAGGACTCGTCGTGGCTCTCGCAATTGATTCGTTTTCAGCTCTCCAACGGGCTGGTCTCACTATTGGGAAACCTTGTGCTGATGCGGCTTCTTGTCGACGAGGCACACCTGCCCTTACTAGCCGCAAACAGTATCGCGATACTCTGTTGCTCGATGCTTAACTTCTGCCTTGGAAACAACTGGGCGTTCGCAGCAGCGGCGTAACCGAACACCGTTACGGCAGCAACTGTCCATCCCGCATGTGCACGCGTCTGTGAGCGTACGACGCCGCTTCCTCGTCGTGCGTAATCATGAGGATGGTTTGGCCGAGGCGTTCGTTGAGATCCTTCAACAGATTCAACACCGCCGCCGAGTTCTGGCTATCGAGATTACCAGTCGGTTCGTCCGCCAGAAGTATGGCTGGGCCATTCACGATCGCGCGTGCGATGGCCACTCGCTGCTGTTGTCCTCCGGAGAGGGCACGTGGCTTGTGCTTCAGCCGCTCCGCAATCCCGAGCAGACGCAGCACTTCGTTGAACGGTGCATCAAAGTCGGTAGCGTGACCGCCGATGTACTTCACGATCTTGATATTGTCTTCTGCCGAGAGTGTGGGCAACAAATTGTATTTCTGAAAGACGAATCCAACTGTGCCTCTGCGAAGATTGGTTCGCTCCGCATTCGTCATGTG
>JAHFTZ010000063.1 GCA_023265355.1 Terriglobus sp. | reverse complement strand
TGATCTATCGCTTCGGACATCGCTAAAGCGCTTATAAGAAAATGGCGGAGGCCCTGGGGCCTCCGCCATTTTCTTCGCGAACTAGAATCCGTCGTGACGGCTGTCGATAAAATCCGTTGAAACGGGGTTTTCATAGATGGAATAATCCCTCGTCACCACGGTCAGACCTTCCGGCGTGACAAAGTATTTCTTCTTGTCTTCCTGCGTGTCATAACCGATGACGGTGCCGTCGGGAATCTGCACGTCGCGATCGATGATGGCGCGGCGGATGCGGCAGTGCCGACCGATGTTCACGTGCGTGAAGATAATGCTCGAATCTACATCGGAGTACGAGTTCACGCGCACATCCTGCGACAGAACGCTCTCCCGCACCACCGAACCGGAGATGATGCAGCCGGGTGAGACCACGGAGTTAATCGCCATGCCCGTGCGCCCCGGCTCACCGAAGACGAACTTCGCCGGCGGATACTGTGTCGGGCGCGTGCGCATCGGCCAGGACTTGTCGTAGAGATTGAATGTAGGCGAGATGGAACACATGTCCATATTCGCCTCGTAGTAGGCTTCAAGCGTACCTACATCTCGCCAGTAGAGCGCCTCCTGGCGGTTCTCGTCCACGAAGTTATAGGCGTTCATCTTGTGGCGGCCCAGCAACTTGGGCAGAATGTTATGCCCGAAGTCATGCTTCGAGTCGGGATCTTCTGCGTCCGCGATTAGCTCCTGCAGAAGCACATCCGTATTGAAGAGATAGATGCCCATGGAAGCATCCACCTTGTCGGAATTGAAAGGCGAACGCATAGTGGTGGACTTCGGCTTCTCCTGGAAGCCTGTAATCTCACCATTCTTCGCCACTTCCACGACGCCGAAACGGGAAACCTCGTCGGGATTGATGGGCAGCGTGGCCAGCGTCACCGCCGCGCCCGAATTGCAGTGCGCTTCCATCATCAAGCCGTAGTTCATCTTGTAGATGTGATCGCCGGAGAGGATCAGGCAGTGCTTCGGTTCTTCGGAGCCGATGGAGTAGATGTTCTGATAGACCGCATCCGCCGTGCCCTCATACCAGTTCTTGTTCACGCGCTGCATCGGTGGCAGAATCTCGCAGAACTCACCGAGTTCGCTGGCGACCACCGTTCCCCAGCCTTCGCGGATGTGGCGATTCAGACTGAGCGCCTTGTACTGCGTCATGATGTAAACCTTGCGCAGGCCACTATTGATGCAGTTGGAGAGCGTGATGTCGATGATGCGATATTGGCCGGCGAATGGAACTGCTGGCTTGGCGCGGTCTCGTGTTAATGGAAACAATCTTTCGCCAGCTCCGCCAGCCAGCAAAATTCCTAAAGTGTCCTTCATCGTCGTTCACCCCTCGTCATGACTGCGTTCGTCTGTCTTCGACAACTGGCACAGCTCGTGTGCAAGAATCCACTTTTCTTGGATGCAAGTTAACGGCAACAGGCATTGTCGTGCGAACTTACAGCCCCAAAGCTACTCTCTCGCTTCAAAGTGAGGCAAATGGAAAAGCCGCCCGAAAGGGCGGCCTTGAACTACCTGCTGCTAGTCGGTCGGTTCTTTTCCTTCGTCCGGCAACGTAATCCGGAGCGATTTCAGAAAGCTGAGGTCGTTTCGCGTAAAGGGAGCGCCCTCTTCGCTCTCGAGATCGATCTCCTCGTCTTCCTCTTCCACCTCGTTCAGACCGATGGTGGCTTCCAACATCAAAAGCACATCAAAACCCTGCTCGCGGATATCCTTCACAACCCCAGCAATCTGATCGCTCTCAGAAACGGACTCGTGGATCGCCTCGCCAAGCTTCTGAATTAGTTCTTTTACCTTAGGACTCATTTCCACCTCCGCGGCGCTTTCTGATTGGACGAAGACAATTCGGCACGGATACAAGCCCGATGAATATCTCACTACCTTACGTCCCAAACCGATCCCACCGCAATCCGAGTCCTGAATGTTATGCCTGTAACTAAACCTTCGTGTGGTGATCGGCCCATGCCTGCTCCAGCTGCTGGGCAAGTTCCTGCACAGGCTCAATCCTCTTTTTCCCCAAGACGATCCAACCTGCGGCTGCTGCGCAGACACCACCTACGGCCCATAGGAACTTTTTCATTGGAGATCATCCTTTCAATGTAACGTCAGCGAATTGGATGCACGGTCGGCCAGAGGCGTCACTCGGCATTTACACTCTGGGAATGGATAAAGTACGCCTAGGCCGCATCCTGGGTGCAGGCGCGCGCCAGGCCGCCCGCACCGCCATACAGGCCATGGACGCAGCCACGGCTCCCGATCCGAATCCTCCGGTCAAACGCCCTGAAGTCTCCTCCCCGCAGCCACCCCGCAGATCTCCCGAGGCTACACTTGCCTCCGTGGTACAGACGGTTCGCGCCGTGGACCAGGCCAAACGCTCCGCAAAACAAGCCGCTCTCGCTCCTCTGAAAAAAGCTTCGAAGGCCCTCTGGCTCGAGGTCACGGGGAGCTTCTTTCTCCTCTTCTCCCTGGCCTTTGCCGTCAACGCCGCGAAGGTCCGCGACGGCATCCACATGGCTTCAGCCAGCCACAATCGCTTTCTTCTGTACTGCGCACTTTCCCTGCTTTTTGGATACTTTTCTATTTCCAGCTTCATGAACGCCAACAAGCGCTAACTGCGCATCCCGCTCTTCCCGCGATACCATGAACCTCGGAGATCTATTGATGTCAGAAGCCGCCTTGCGTAAGACAGCCCTCAACGCCACACACCGCGCCCTGAAAGCCAAGATGGTCGACTTTGGCGGTTGGGATATGCCCGTCGAATATTCGGGCTTGATGGCCGAACACAACGCCGTCCGCAACAGCGTCGGCGTCTTTGACGTCTCGCACATGGGCGACATCCAGTTGCGCGGACCCGGCTCACTCGCAGCCGTGCAGAAGCTGCTGATGAACGACGCCAGCAAGCTGCAGGTCGGGCAGGCGCACTACTCCGCCATGCTGACGCCGGAAGGCACCTTCGTCGACGATGTCGTTCTGCATAAGCTCTCCGAGAATGACTACCTTATTGTCATCAATGCCGGAACGCGTGAAAAGGATGTGCAGTGGGTCCGCCAGACGATCGGCCAGATGCCCTCCACGCACATCAACGACTACTCCGATATGTACACGCAGATCGCCATCCAGGGACCGCGTGCCGTGGATGTCCTCCAGAAGCTCACGGACACCGATCCCTCCACAATCAAGAACTATTGGTTCACCTGGGGCAAGGTCGCCGGGCTTTACAACGTGATGATCGCCCGCACGGGCTACACCGGCGAAGACGGCTTCGAGATCTACATTCCCTCCGACGAGGCCACCAGCGCCCGCGTCTGGCAGGAGATCTTCGCCGCTGGCGAGGAGTTCGGCATCCTTCCCTGCGGCCTAGGCGCACGCAATACTCTTCGCCTCGAATCGGCGATGGCTCTCTACGGCCACGAGATCTCGGACACGATCAACGTCTTCGAAGCCAACCTGGGCCGCTACTGCAAGCTCGACAAGGAATCCGACTTCGTCGGCAAGTCCGCGCTGCAGACGATCCAGAACAGTGGCGGACCGAAGCGCAAGCTGGTAGGTTTGGAGATCGTCGAACGCGGTATCGCACGCGATGGATACCCTGTGACGACGCTCGACGGCACGGTGATCGGCGAAGTCACCAGCGGCTCACCCTCGGTTACGCTGAAGAAAAACTTCGCCCTCGCCTATGTGCCAGTGGAGTTCACCGCGCTGGATACCGAAGTCGCTGTCACCATTCGCAACCAGCCCGTGAAGGCGAAGGTCGTCCCGACGCCCTTCTACAAGCGCGCCAAAAAATAGACCTCCCGCGCGGCGATTTTCCACCGCGATCCAACCCTTAAGAGCCTTGGTCCCGCGTGGCCAAGGCTCTACAATCACCTTCGGAGACGAACACGATGGCTTACCCAGCGACATACAAGTACACCAAAGAACACGAGTGGATTGAAGTGGACGGCACCACTGGCACCATTGGTATTACGGACTACGCGCAGTCTTCGCTGGGCGATATCGTCTTTGTCGAACTGCCCAAGGTGGGAGACAAGCTCGTCGCGCACGAGACCTTCGGCTCGGTCGAGAGCGTCAAGGCTGTAAGCGACCTCTACTCTCCCGTTGCAGGTACGGTCGCCGAGATCAACTCCGCCCTCAACGATGCCCCCGAGACCATCAATACCGACGCCAACAACACCTGGCTCGTCAAAGTCACGCTGACCAACGCCGCGGATCTCGACAGCCTGCTCGACTCTGCTGCCTATACCAAGTACGTCGAAGAAGAGACCGGCCACTAGTTTGAAATCACGAAGGACAAGCATCGCCGTCGCGCCCTGCGACGGCGATGTCTTTATCACTTCACTGCGCCAACACAACGTCCGTCACATCCCCGCCATGCACTGCTACTCCAATGCCCGTTGCGGTATTTCTTGCGCCTCCGCCCGCCACGGTGATCGTGTAATCCCCGTCCGGAACCTCTTCCATGCGAAAGCTTCCGTCCGCGCCCACAAGCGCGTTGCGGCTGAAGGCGACATCGCTGGTATCGTTCAGCACGACGCGGCGGCGTCCTCCATCGTTCGTGCTCCCCGAAAGATGTCCGCTCACCACATGCAGACCGCGCAGAGACACCGTAATCTCCACCCCATTGCGCTCCTCCCCTGAACCCAGCGTGAACGTCGTCGCTCCCGACCGATGCAGGGCTGCGGGCGCGTACACGATCAGGTTGGTTCCGGGATTGAACGCTCTTCCCCCGCTGGAAGGAGGTGTTGCGGTGAAAGCTGCAGGCAGGACTACATTCGCGGAGACCATATAGTCTCCCGGCGGCAGACCGGCGATCCGAAAAACGCCGCGATCGTCCGTCTGGGACGATCCTCCACCGCGTACAGATCCGGTGACCAGGCCACCTCGACCGAACTGACTGGCGGAGGTCATAATCGTCGCATTGGTCGCCACGGCAGCCGGGGGCGTGTAGACACTCACGAACACGTTGGCGGCGGGCGTCCCATCATCGAACCGAACGATCCCGCTGATCGCGGACCCACGTTCTACGGTCACATCGACGCGCGTGGACTCGGAGCCGCTCAAGGTCACCATCTGGACCTTTTGCCGTACACGAAGCTGGGCCTCCGAACTGGCATCCCGCAGATCGGCAGCGGCGACGCTCTGCAGGGGGCTTACATAGCCGGGCATCTGAACATTGACGTAATAACTGCCCGGCGCCACCCCCTGGATCAGAAACGCTCCGTCCATATCGGCCGTGACCATGCCTCCACCAAATCGACCGCCGCCCTGCGAGCCCGCCTGGGGGACGGGAGAGAGGGAAACGCGGGCGAGATGGGCGGGCGCATGCGTGTCGGCGCAGTAGACGTGGCCGACCACCGTGCCACCATTAGTGGACGGATCCACCAGGGAGAGCAGCGGTACCGACCGCTCGTCAGGGGGAGCCTGCTGCGCCCCCACTGTCATCGCACCAAGAAAAAAGACCATGAGCCACTGCCTCATCGAAGCCTCCGCGTCTTATCCCACTAACTTAGCCCCATACTCGCGCTGCGCGGTAAGCGCACATCCTCGCAACGCTCTAGAATCGTAATTGATGCGTTATCTTCCAAAGTCCCCTGCAGACCGTACCGCCATGCTGGCAGAGATAGGCGCCACCTCCATCGATGATCTCTTCGCAACCATCCCTGCGGAGTATCAGCTCAAGCGCGACCTGGACGTCCCTCGCCAGCACGGCGAGCAGGAGGTCATCGAAGCGTTCAAGGCCTACTCCGCACAGAATGCGACGGGTTACGCCAGCTTTCTCGGCGCTGGAGCCTATCGGCACTACCGCCCCGTCATTATCGACTCCCTTTCGCAGCGCGGCGAGTTCCTGACGAGCTACACCCCATACCAGCCGGAGATCGCGCAAGGCACACTGCAGGCGCTCTTCGAGTTTCAGACGATGATCTGCGACCTGACCGGCATGGAGATCGCCAACGCCAGCATGTACGACGGCTCTACCGGCGCAGCCGAAGCCGTCATGATGGCCGTCCGCGTCACCGGCCGCAACGGCGCTGTGATCGCCCGCACGGTGCATCCCGAGTACCGCGAAGTTCTCCGCACCTACGCGCAGCATCAGGGTATTCCCCTCACAGAGGTGGATTACACCGGCGAATCGGGCCGTGTTGACCTCGCAAAGCTCGACGCCGCCATCACCGAAGACACGGCCTGCGTTCTGATCCAGTCGCCGAACTTCTTCGGGACGATTGAGGATGTGGCTGCCGTCGCGGAGATCGTTCACGCCAAGGGCGCTCTGCTGATCGTCTCCATCGCGGAGGCCGTCTCGCTCGGCATCGTCGCTCCTCCGGTGGAAGCGGATATCGTCTCGCTCGAAGCCCAGTCCTTCGGCGTTCCCGTCGGCTTTGGCGGTCCCTACTGCGGCGTCATCGCCTGCAAGGAGAAATTCCTGCGCCAGATGCCCGGACGCCTCTGTGGCGAGACCACGGATACCGAAGGCCGCCGCGGCTTCGTTCTGACGCTCTCCACGCGCGAGCAGCATATCCGCCGCGAGAAGGCCACGAGCAACATCTGCACCAACCAGTCGCTCGTCGCGTTGATGGTTACGATTTTCCTCACCGTCTACGGCAAGGAAGGCATCCGCGAACTCGCCGAGCAAAACCTGGCCAAGGCGCACTATGCCGCGAACACTCTTGGAGCCAATGCGAAGCTGCTCTTCAACTCCGCGCCCCGCTTCAATGAGTTCGTCCTCGAAACGAAAGACACCACGGAAGCAGTCAATGCCGGTCTTCTGAAAGAGAAGATCATTGGCGGCTTTCCGCTTGGTCACCACTACCCGGAGCTCGGCGCGAATGCCTCTCTCTGGTGCGCGACTGAACTCACCACGCGTGTACAGATCGATGCTGCCGCTGCAGCTCTGAAGGCATAGCTATGGATCTCGATCTTCTCAACGGAGCCGAACTTACAGCGGTCGAATTCGTTCTCGACTTCCTGCAACTCCGCTTCGACGACAGCCTGCTTACGCTGCTGGCGTGGCCCGTCATTGCCGACCCGAACGGGGTTTCTATCGGCTTCGGAGATCCCGGTTATCGCGACGCTCTCTGCTTCGTCATCAGCGAAGAGGTCAAGACCGCGCTCTATAACGAAGGCAACGAACTGACGCTCGAATTTGAGAACGGCGTTGTGATCGCTCTGTCTCTCCGCGAGGAAGAACTCAACTCTCCGCAGGCAGGCAGCTTTACCTCGGCGGAAGGTCACTTCGAGTTCTAGAACCTCCACCTACGAATTTTGCACCACTTTTGCTTCATCGAGGATCTCAGATGTCAGACGAAAAGTTTATCGGCACACCGCGCAAAGCGACGACGCACACCTCGCAGAACGAAGGACTCATCTTCGAGAAGTCCTCCCCCGGCAAGAAGGCCTACCGCCTCTCCGAACTCGACGTGCCTGCGGTCGATGCCTCCGTACTCCTCGGCAAGTCCGTGCGCAAGGAGTACGGCGCTCTCCCGGAACTCAGCGAGATCGAGATCGTTCGTCACTTCACGCGCCTTTCTACGTGGAACTATGCCATCGACCTCGGCATGTTCCCCTTGGGAAGCTGCACGATGAAGTACAACGGCCGCGTCAACGAAGCCGTCGCGCGCTTCGAAGGCATCGCCGAAGCCCATCCCTACCAGCCGGAATCGCTCTCGCAGGGCGCGCTCGGTATCATGCACGACCTCTCGCAGTACCTCATCGAGATCACCGGCATGGACGCCATCACGCTGCAGCCCGCTGCGGGCGCGCACGGCGAGTTCACCGGCATCCTGATGATCCGCGCGTATCACGAGAGCAAGGGCAACGCCCGCAAGAAGATCCTCATCCCCGACTCCGCGCACGGAACCAATCCCGCCACCGCAGCCGTCGTGGGATACCAGGTGCAGAATCTGAAATCAAACGCGGAAGGCATGGTCGACCTCGCTGAGCTGGAAAAGCTCGTCGACGAGGACACCGCCGCACTCATGCTCACCAACCCATCGACCATCGGCGTCTTCGAGAGCGAGATCCACAAGATTGCGGACATCCTCCACGCCAAGGGCGCCCTGCTCTATATGGACGGCGCGAACATGAACGCCCTCGTGGGCAAGACGCGTCCGGGCGACTTCGGCGCGGACGTGATGCACCTCAATCTGCACAAGACCTTCTCCACACCGCACGGTGGTGGTGGCCCAGGCAGCGGTCCCGTTGCGTGCAAAGCCATCCTTGAGCCCTTTCTCCCCACGCCTATCGTGGTCCGCAAGGCAGACAAGAGCCTAGCCTTCGACTACGACCGTCCACTCTCCGTCGGCCGCGTCCGCATGTTCTACGGCAACTTCGGCATGTTCGTCCGCGCGCTGGCTTACACGCTGGCAAACGGTCCGGATGGCCTGCGCCTCACCACGGAAGACGCCGTGCTGAACGCGAACTATATCCGAGCCAAACTCGAAGGCTACTTTGAGCTTCCCTTCAAAACACCGTCGATGCACGAGGTTGTCTTCTCCGACAAGCTGCAGGCGAAGAACGGCGTAAAGACCGGCGACATGGGCAAGCGCCTGATCGATTACGGCTTCCACGCCTACACGGTCAGCTTCCCCATGATCGTCTCCGGAGCGATGATGATCGAGCCGACCGAGAGCGAGTCGCGCGAAGAGCTTGACCTGCTCATCGACGCGCTCCAGCAGATCGCCCGCGAAGCCGCCGAGAACCCGGAGCTGGTCAAGACCGCTCCGCATACCACGCGCATCCGCCGCTTGAACGAGACGGCGGCGGCCCGCAACCCCGTCCTACGCTGGAAGGCGCCGCCGTCCTCCATCCCGCTCACACCGGACTCCGCCGCGAAGGAGTGGTAACCATGGCAGAATCCATCTTCTGGGACCGCAAGGAAGAGCTCGAAAAATACGAGTTTATGATGGGTACGGAACGGGGCCGTCTGGCAGTCACGATGGACGTGCTCACCGACTCGCTTGCCCTCATCGGCCAGCACGGAGTCTACTGCGCCTCGAACCGCAACCCAGCCGTTCCTGCGCTCGATCTGCAGGCCGTTCTAGCGGGCATCAACGGCGCAAAAGAGCTGATCTCCTCTGTAATGGAAGAGATGCGCAAAAAGCGGGATGCCGAACTGAACCAGCCTCCGGTGTAAACACTGGACACGCTCGCTTTCGGATCTCTCGGAA
>JAHFTZ010000062.1 GCA_023265355.1 Terriglobus sp. | reverse complement strand
CAGCGTTCTTCTGCGAGCGCAGCTTTGCGGGAGCGCCGAAGGATGTGAAGCCTTTCCGTGCGCCTGCGTTGCCAATTGAAGAGGTCATCGATCCGACGGGCGCGGGCGATTCGTTCGCGGGCGGCTTCTATGGATATCTCGCGTCACAGAAAGAGTTGACGCCTGAGGCGTTTCGCACGGCGCTGTTCTACGGCGGCGTGATGGGCTCGTTCTGCGTGGAGAAGTTTGGAACAGAACGTCTGCAGAATACGACGCGGGAAGAGATTGAAGAGCGGTTTGAACTCTTCCGGGAGATCTCGCACCTTGATTTTCAGACCAGGTAAGTCACAGCCACGCATGTTAAAACCCGACGCCCTCGGGCGTACACCGTCGCATGCGCCAAGAAGCACAAAGGGTCGCGTGGTGTTGCCACCGCGCGACCCTGATGCGGTTGTGCCAGCAACACGCCAGGAGCTTGCTCCGGTGGCGCTGGCGGCGTTGATTCTCGCCGTGCTGGCGCTTCTGGTTTCGGCATCGCGCGGTCTGATGTTGTTGTATGGCGACGCTGTGGCGCATCTCGGTATCGCGCGTCGCATACTGGATTCGCGCTGGCCGGGTCTTGGCCAGCTTGGCGGCGTATGGTTGCCGCTGCCACACCTGCTCATGCTTCCGTTCGTGCAGAAGATGGAGTGGTGGCAGAGCGGCTTAGCGGGAGCGTGGCCTTCGTTGCTCTGCTACATCGTGTCTGTGGTGGGTTGCTACAAACTCGCGCGGCACATGATGCCGATGGCCTGGGCTTTTGCGGCGACGGCGTTCTTTGCGCTGAATCCTAATTTGCTTTATCTCTCCACGACAGCGATGACCGAGCCGCTGTTTCTTGCGCTGCTTCTATGGTCCGTGGTGGTCACGGTGGAAGGCGTGCAGGCGCTTGGTTTAGCCAAGGGAGCTGCAACCGCGCGGTCGCGGATGTGGACCGCAGGAGTGCTTACCTTCGCCATGGTGTTCACGCGCTACGACGGATGGATCGTCGGAGCTGTGGTCTGGCTGGTCTTTGCATTCGCGTGGGGTAGGAGTGAAGCGAAGGTACGCGCGGCCTCACGCAATGCGTTCTTCGGATTTACGCTCATCAGTCTCGCGGGGCCACTGCTCTGGTTCTGGTACAACGCGCACTTTGCCGGAGACTGGCTCGACTTCCTGCGCGGACCTTACTCCGCAGCGGCGATTGATAAGAAGACCTCGCCGCCGGGAGCGAAGCACTATCGCGGTTGGCATAATCCTGGCTGGTCGCTATTGTTCTACACGCGCACAGCGCAGGTCGATGCTGCCTTCTGGGAGACGGGCTTTGCCGTGATGGCGGCAGCATTGGTTGGCGCGTGGATGGTATGGAAGCGGCATCTGCATCGCGCGGCGCTTCTGCTCTGGGTGCCTCTGCCGTTTTATGTTTACTCGGTGGCGTGGGGATCGGTGCCGATCTTTATCCCGCAGCTCTATCCGCACTCGTTCTACAACTCGCGCTACGGCATGGAGATGTTGCCTGCGCTTGCGATCTTTGCTGCGTTCACGATCATGGCGCTGGAGCGGAAAGTTCGCGTGTGGAAGCCGAAGGTTGCGGGATGGATGCTGCCTTTGACCCTGATGCTGGTCGCGGTGAATCTGGTGATGATGATCCGCAGTACGCCGCTGGTGCTGCAGGAGGCGCAGAAGAACTCGACGACCCGCATACCGTTTGAGACGAGCGTGGCGCAGCAGTTAAGACAGGCTCCTGCGGGAGTACCGATTTTGATCGACACCTCGGATCACATTGGAGCGTTGCAGCAGGCGGGCATTCCTCTGAAGCAGACATTGAGTCCAGGCGATTCAGATAGCTTCCACCGCGCTTTGCAGGCACCGGGTGAGAGCGCGGCGCTCGTGGTGTCGTTCGGGCACGATGAGGTGGCGCAGTCGGTAGCGGCGCATCCGCAGGGACTCTCCGAAATTCTTGTGATGTGTACGAGCGGCCAGGGATGCGCGCGTTTCTACCGCAGCGATATCTATAAGGGGACGCGATGATTCCGTTTGTAAAAGCACATGCGTGCGGCAATGATTTTCTAATCGTGGATGAAGAGCTCGCGCAGGGACGTCATGCAGAGTTGGCACGCAGGCTATGTGCGCGCACTACGAGCGTAGGCGCGGATGGCGTGGAGTTTCTGGAGCGCACGCCGGAGGGCGCATTTAATCTGCGGCTCTTCAACGCGGACGGCTCCGAGGCGGAGCTTTCAGGAAACGGGACGCGCTGCGTCGCGGCGTGGCTGGCGGTGCATGAGCACATCATGGAAGTGACTCTGCATACTCACGGTGGACCGAGGACCTGCAAGACACTGCGCGTTGATGGCGAGGAGTGCATGATCTCTACCCTGATGGGCGTGCCGCAGGTGATGCCGCATTCGGTAGAGGTGGATGGCGTTGGAAATGTGCAGGGTGCTGATGTGAATGTGGGCAATCCACACTTCGTCGTCTTCACAGAGGCTGAGGATTTTTCTTCACACGGTTTGTCATGGGAAGAACTGGGTGCGAAGATCTGCACGCATCCTGCATTTCCTTCGGGAACGAACGTGGAGTTTGTTCGCGTGCTGGATGCGGATCGCATCGAGTTTCGTATCTTCGAACGCGGCGTCGGGCCAACGCATTCTTCGGGCACGGGAACATGCGCTTCGAGCGCCGCGAGTATTGCGCTGCGCGGAGCGGGGCATATTCTTGCGGCGACGTCGATCGGCGGAACGCAGCAGGTCGTCTGGCCTGCGCGCGAGGAAGAGATGGAACTGACCGGGCCGGCGGAGATTGTCTGCGTCGGCGAAGTAAGCGTAGGTGAGGTGCTGAGTTGAAGCTGCGGGCGTTGCGTGCGGGTGGACGCATTGCTGTTATCTCTCCCGCGAGCGCGCCGAAGCCCGATACCGTGGAGCGCGGAGTGGAGCGCCTGCGCGCGCTGGGATATGAAGTCGTGCTGGGTGAGCATGCGCTGGTGCGGGGGCCGTTGTATTACGCGGGCGACGTCAAGTCACGCGTTGCGGATCTGCACGCGGCCTTTGCGGATCCCACAGTGGATGCGGTTGTCTGCACGCGTGGTGGATGGGGTTCTGCGGAGCTTCTTCCTCATCTCGATGCAGAGTTGATTCGCACGCATGCGAAACCATTCGTCGGCTATAGCGATCACACCTCGCTCGCGATCTGGCTGCAAAACGAAGCCGGGTTCGGCATGTTCTATGGGCCGATGCTGGCTGCCGACTTTGCGCGTGGACGTGCAGTAGAAGAGGCGGTCGATCTCGTCTCATGGCGTCATGCTTTGCATGGCCATACTGCGTGGAGCGTTGGTGCGATGGAAGGCATGCGGATGCTCCGTCCCGGGAATGCCGAAGGTGTGTTGTTCGGAGGCTGCATCTCGATCCTTGCCGAGTCGCTGGGAACACCGTATGCGTTGCGGCCACCTGCAGAAGGTGGTGTGTTGTTTCTCGAAGACGTGGGCACAAAGCCGTACCAGTGGGATCGGCTGCTCGTGCACCTTCGCTACGCTGGTGTGCTCGATGCGGCGAAGGGAATCGTCTTCGGCGATATGGAGCAATGCGTTTCCGATGCGGTGGAAAGCGAGTTGCTGGAGCAGGCGATTCTGCATAGCCTGCGGGACTTCGCTGGACCGATTGCGATCGGCCTGCGATGCGGCCATGTGAATACGCCGAACGTAACGCTTCCGCTTGGAGGGAAGGTCCGTTTGAGCGCGCGAGAGGTGCGTCTGGAGATTCTGGAATCGGTGATGGCTTAGAGATGCGAGAAACCAAACATATTCATCTCATCGGGATCTGCGGAACAGCGATGGCCTCGCTGGCGGGTATGCTGCAGGCACAGGGGCATCGTGTTACGGGATCGGACGCAGCGGCTTATCCGCCGATGAGCGACCAGTTAGCCGAGATGCACATTCCCGTGATGCAGCCCTACGCGGAGCAGAATCTGATGCCGCGTCCCGACATGGTCGTGGTGGGAAATGCGATCTCGCGTGGCAACCCTGAGCTGGAGTATGTGCTGGATCAGCGCATCTGTTTTGTCTCGATGGCTGCTCTGATTCACGATGAGTTTCTGCAGGAGCGTGAGCCGCTGGTTGTCTGCGGAACGCATGGAAAGACCACGACGACGAGCATGCTGGCGTGGATCTACGAAGTGGCTTCGCGCACGATGCCGGAGGTGGCGCCTTCGTTTCTGATTGGCGGCGTGGCTGAAAACTTCGGGACATCCTTCCTCGTTCGGCCAGAGACAAAGCCCTTCATCCTGGAAGGCGATGAGTACGACACGGCCTTCTTCGACAAGGGGCCAAAGTTCCTGCACTACTTTCCTGACGCTGCCATTCTGACGCATGTGGAGTACGACCATGCGGATATTTACGCGGACCTTGAAGCTGTGAAGACTGCGTTCAAGCGCCTTGTGAATCTGGTGCCGAGGCGCGGACGCATCGTCGCCTTCGATGGAAGTGCGAATGTCACGGAGTGTGTGGCGCGCGCGTTCTGCGCTGTTGAGCGGTATGGGTTTGAGCCGAGCTCCTATTGGCAGATGAAGGACTTCAAGGGCGGCGCTTCCACCAGGTGGACGTTGCTGCGCGAGGGCAAGCACTTCGCCGATATCGAGCTTCCCATGGCAGGCGAGCACAACGCGTTTAACGCAACGGCTGCGGCTGCGATGGCGGCGGGGCAGGGTATTCCCGCAGCGGCGATCATTGAAGCGCTGGCGAGCTTCCGCAGTGTGAAACGTCGTCTGGAGGTACGTGCGGAGGTCAATGGCATCACGATCATCGACGACTTCGCGCATCATCCGACGGCAATTCGCGAGACACTGCGTGCTCTGCGTAGCGCGTATCCCGACAGGCGCCTGATTGCCGTGCTGGAGCCTCGCTCGAATACTTTGCGTCGCAACGTCTTTGAAGCGGATCTGATCGACAGTCTTTCCGGAGCGAATGAGGTGGCGTTGGCGAGCGTCTTCAAGAGCGAAGCGATTCCCACGGCGGAGCGCCTGGAGCCTCAGCGCGTCGTTGCGGGTCTCACGCAGATCGGGATCCCCGCACAACTTTACTCCGACGCGGACGCTATCGTGACGGGCCTTACGCCCAGGCTGCTGCCGGGTGATGTAGTCGCCATTCTTTCGAACGGCGGATTTGGCGATATCTATACCAAGCTGCCGCGTGCGATTGCAGCTCAAAGCAGAGAAGCTTAGAACGGGGAGTAGGCAGAGGATGTTTGCGGCTTTCAAGATGGTGTTTGTGTTTATCACGCTGGGAATCCCGGCGTGGGTGTTGGGGATGCCGTGGACGATTCTGACGAAGAGCGTCGATCGCATGTATATCTGGGGAAGGCAAGTTGCCGCGCTCGGTGTACGTGCTGCAGGGATCCGCGTGAAGGTCTTCGGGCTCGAGAATATTCCGGCAGAGCCTTGCCTCTTCATGAGCAATCACTGCTCGAACCTCGACCCGCCGATTTTGATCCCGGTGATCCCACGCTTGCCATCGGTGATGGTGAAGAAGGCGCTGATGAGTCTCCCGCTGCTTGGGTCCGCTATGAAGATCGGGAAGTTTGTCCCGGTGGAGCGGGATAGTCGAGCGGGAGCCGTGCACGCCATGCGCGCTGGCCTTGAAGCCGTCCGTTCAGGCAGGTCGATGGTGATCTTTGCCGAGGGAACGCGTTCGCGCACGGGGCGTCTTCTGCCCTTCAAGAAAGGCCTGTTTCACCTGGCCCAGAGTACCGGTGCGCCTATCGTTCCCGTCGTGCTGCTTGGCACCGAAGCGATGATGGGCAAGGGTGGCTGGCGAGTGTATCCCGGGACTGCGGAGGTGCGATTTCTGGAAGCGGTGGAAACGGCGGCTTTTCCAAAGCGCGAGGATCTGATGGCGGAGGTCCGGCGGCGCATGGTGGAGGCTCTGCCGGAGCATATGCGGCCGCTGGAGTAGGGCTTCAGCGAAGAAAGCAGATTTCTCCGCTTCGCTACGAAATGACAAAAAAGCTGTAACGGGCTACTTCAGGATGGCGTTGTAGCCGTCGCCTTGCAGACGCTGGCGCATCGCTTCTGCGTCCTTCTTGTTGCTGAAGGGGCCGATCTGCACGTGAATCAGCTTGTCTCCCGTATTCGTGTGGTTGGAAACGGCGTAGCCGTGGCGCTTGAGCGCGGAGGTGAGCACGTCGGCGTCTTCCTGATGACTGACAGCCGCGATCTGTACCATGATGGATGGGCCACCGACGACGAGGTTTCCTCCCTGGGACATAACCGGTACTGGCGCTGTCGGTGTCCGCTCAACGGGAGCGGTTGCACGGACGGGCGCTGGCGATGCCAGAGGGGTGCCTGAACTTGGCTTCGGGATGGGCTTCGGAGCAGGAGCTGGGGGCGGTGTCGTAGTCGCCGCAGTGGGACCGTCCGCGGCGTCGCTACTTGCTGGCTTCTTTGTCTGAGTGGGCTGACTCGCGGGACTTCCGGGCGATGGTTTGAAGTTGCTGAAGCTGCTGCTGTTCGCCGGAGGCGTGGTTTCGGTGGTCTCCGCAACAGGAGCGGGCTGTGCCGACTTGCGACCGAGGGTGTAGCCGAAGCCGAAGAAGACCGCGCAGATCAGAGCCAGGGCGAAGAAGATGCCGAGCACCATACCGGTGCCAAGGGTCACTTCTTTATCGCGTGAGGAAGAGCGATGGTGGTTGAGATCGTCATCGTCATCGAGCAGATGATTCATGGGTTAGGCGTGGTCCTTGGGTTCGGTGCCAGCGTTGGGAGCGACGGCGCGATTGAAGAGGGTCATCAGTTCCATGGGCAGAGGGAAGACGATCGTCGTGTTCTTCTCCACGCCGATTTCGGTGAGGGTCTGCAGATAGCGTAGCTGGATGGTCATGGGCTGCGTCGAAAGCAGGGCAGCGGCTTCCACGAGCTTGGCAGCGGCGTTGAACTCGCCTTCGGCATGGATGATCTTCGAGCGGCGCTCGCGTTCTGCTTCTGCCTGTTTGGCCATGGCGCGCAGCATATTCTCCGGCATGTCGACCTGCTTCACTTCGACGGAGATGACCTTTACGCCGAAGGGCGAGGTGTGTCCGTCGATGATGGTCTGCACGCGCCGGTTCAGGGCATCTCGATGGGCAAGGAGCTCATCGAGATCGACCTCGCCCAGAACGCTGCGGAGCGTAGTCTGCGCGAACTGGAGGGTCTGATAGATATAGTTGCTCACCTGGACCACGGCCAGCACCGGATCGACCACGCGCAACGTCAGGACGGCGTTGACCTTGAGCGTAACGTTGTCGCGGGTGATGACATCCTGCGAAGGAATCTCCATCGCCTCCTGCCGGAGGCTCATACGCACGATCTGGTCGAGCGGACGGAAGACGAGGATGACACCGGGGCCGGAGGCGTCCTTGCGGACGCGGCCGAGACGGAAGACAACAGCCCGTTCATACTCTTTCAGGATCTTGATGGAGTTGATCAGGTAAAACGCAACGATAACGCAGGCGAACAGGATCGGTGTGGCGAGATTCATGGTGATGGCTCCACGTGCGTGAGCGCGAGTTAGAAGTGGAAGACGAAGCCGATGACGGGTTCACTCGTAAAGGTCCGCTGCTTGTTGGTGAGATAACTCTGTCCAAAGTCCGGAGCCAGGTAAAAGAGCTGGCGGAAACCGAGACGAATGGAGAAGAAGTCCGCAAAGGCCTGCTTATCGACACCCACCGAGTAGTAATAGGTGGCGCGAGCCTGCGTGCTAAGACCTTGACCGCCGTTGACGGTGGGATGGAAGGCTATGGTGCCAGCGCCGACCGAGGCGAAGGGTTTCGCGCCCAGAAACTCGTGGGGCGGATGCACGACGTAGCCAAAGGTGTACTCATTGGCGTTCGTCTGTGCGCCTCCTTGCAGAGTGCAGCAGCTGTAGGTCTCGGTGAAGCGGTGGTAACCGATGTTTCCTTCCAGCCCGACGTACGGGCTCTTGGTCGCACGCACGGTGAACAGAGCACCGAAGGTGTTGCTGGTGTCCTGCGTGATGATCTGCCCAGGATTGGTCACGCTGCGGGAGGTGACTGGACCGGTCGTCGACTTGGTAAAGACGCCGGTGCCGTTCAGGGCCACGTCGACATGAGAGAGTGCCCTCTGGAGCGATGTCTGGGTTGTCGCCTGTGCGCGCATTGCGGTGGAAGGCATGAGGCATAGCGCGAGGGCCGCGAGGAGGATGCGGGACTGCTTCAACATGAACTTTCGGTACTCCCTTGGCAGTTGCCCGTTGCGGGCAGCCAGCGTCTAGTCTACTCTGCCGGGGCTGGAATTTATGCCTTTCAGCGCGGATTTCAACGGTGTGTTACTCCGTAGGCACGGCGTCTGGGGCGGGAATCACGGTCAGAAGCAGGCCTTCGGAGGCGACGATGCGCACCGTTTCCCCGGTCGCCAGCTGTGTGGCGGGATCCTGGAGCTGGGCGGACCAGATCTCTCCGCGCACCAGAACCTGCCCTGAAGGGGCCAGAGGCGTCTGCGCGACGGCGATGCAGCCCAGCATGGCATCCTTGCCGATACGGACCTTTTCGCGGCGGGCGCGTTCGCCCAGAACGGCCAGAGCGCAGGCGATTGCGCCAAAGCCCAGGCCCGCACCTACGGCGACGCTGCGGCTTACCTGCTGCCTGGGGTCGTCAGTGGCGATCAGATGCGCGAGCGAAGAGACCAGAGCGGCGATTCCCGCCAGGGCAATGAGGCCGTAGGTGGGAAATTTAGCTTCGGCGAGAAGCAGAGCAAGCGCGACGACAAGGAGCGCCGCCGCGCCGGGGCGAAGGTGCATCTTCTGCAGCTCAAAGAGCGCGAGGAGGATACAGAAGACCCCGACAGCGCCGGGAAGGACGGCTCCCGGGGCATTGAACTCGATGAGGATGAGAAACCCGCCCAGTGCGAGCAGAAGCACGGCGGCGTTTGGATTTGGGAGATAAAGGGCATGCGTGGCAGAGCTTTGCTGCGCATGCAGGGCGAAGGGAAGGCAGCAGGCGGTCAGGATCGCAAGATGCCGCCGTGCCCTCGCGAGCCTCATGGGATCTGCGTACCGCGCGCTGCCAGCGCCTGGCGGAGGCCGAGGGCCGCGCTGTTGGTTGGTTCCAACTGGAGTGCATGCGCGACGTTAGCTGCGGAACTGGCGTTTGCGCCAGCCTGCAGATCGAGTCTTGCCAGCGCCAGATAGGCCTGGACGTTGGGTTTCAGGGTAATCGAAGTCTGGGCTTCGGTGCGCGCGTCTGCCGCG
>JAHFTZ010000061.1 GCA_023265355.1 Terriglobus sp. | reverse complement strand
CCTGCGTTCCGCAGTCCACCCCAAGAAACAACTCCCGCATCGCACATCACCTCGCAGAAAGAGTCTATCTCCCTCCAGCGAAACGGCCCTTGGCAGGCACTGTCTACGCCCGCAGCCTCATGCCTCAATCCCAGACAAAATGCTAACCTTGCCCCGAACACCTATCGGAGCCTCACACCATGCGCCTCACCGCCGCCCTTCTCTCGCTCGTACTCGCCGCGCCCCTCGCCGCACAGACATCCATGACCATTCCGCCCATCGACACCACCTGGTGGAAGCACGCCGTCATCTACGAGATCTATCCCCGCAGCTTCCAGGACTCCAACGGCGACGGCATCGGCGACCTCGTGGGCATCACACGCCGTCTCGATTACCTCGAAGCCCTCGGAGTCGACGCCATCTGGATCTCGCCCATGTATCCCTCGCCCCAGGTCGACTTCGGCTACGACATCTCCGACTACGAAAACGTCGATCCGCAGTACGGCACCCTCGCCGACTTCGACCGCCTCGTCGCCGAGGCCAACAAGCATCACATCCGCGTCCTCCTCGACTGGGTCGTCAACCACACCTCCGACCAGCACAAGTGGTTTATCGAATCCGCCTCTTCGAAGACCAATCCCAAGCGCGACTGGTACGTCTGGAACCCCGGCAAAAAAGTGGACGGCAAAACCGTCCCTCCCAACAACTGGGAGAGCCTCTTCGGCGGCTCCGCCTGGACCATGTCTCCCAAGACCAAAGAGTTCTACTACCACAAGTTCTACAAGCAGCAGCCCGACCTGAACTGGCGCAACCCCTCCGTAGAAAAAGCCATGTTCGAGGGCATGCAGTTCTGGATGGACCACGGCGTCGCCGGCTATCGCCTCGATGCAGTACCCACACTCTTTGAAGACACCCAGCTCCGCGACGAACCCGTAAAACCCGGCATCAACAAGCAGGGCGACCCTAACCTGGATGAGCAGTACACCTCCAACCTCCCCGAGGTCCACGACGTCATGCGCCGCATGCGCGCCATGGTGGCCAAGTATCCCGGCGACCGCGTCCTCATCGGCGAAACCTATCTCCCCAACGTCGCCGAGATCGACAAGTGGTACGGCGGCGAAAAGAAGGACGAGCTGCAGCTCCCCATGGACATGCTCGTCGGCTTCTCCTCCGGCACACTCGACGCCACACGCTTCCGCAAACAACTCACCGACATCGAAACCGGCGTCCACGGCTCACAACCGCTCCTCGTCTTCGACAATCACGACAACGAGCGCAGCACGGACCGCTACACCGTCGGCATCCAGGACCCCGTCGCCAAAGATCACATCGCCAAACTGCTCGCCACCATGCTCTTCACCACGCGCGACACGGCGCTGATGTACTACGGCGAAGAGCTCGGCATGACCACCGCCACACCCACGCGCAAGGAAGATGTGAAAGACCCCATCGGCATCACCGGCTGGCCCGCTGAAAAAGGCCGCGACGGCGAACGCACCCCCATGCAGTGGGACGGCTCCGCACAGGCCGGCTTCTCCACCACGTCGAAGACATGGCTTCCCGTCGCGTCGAACTACACCACGCTCAACGTGCAGGCCGAACTCGCCGATCCCAACTCGCTCCTCAACTGGCACAAGAAGCTCATCAAGATGCGCCGCACACGCGACAGCGTCCGTGACGGCGGCATGATGATGCTCGATGAGACCAACCCGAGCGTGCTCTCCTACGTGCGCTACCTGCCCGGCCACCACGCCATCGTCATCTCACTCAACATGACGAACCAGCCACAGACCATCTCGCTCGACCTAACCGCAGCAAAGATCCCACCCACCGGCCCAGAGGGCTACGTTCTGCGCACACTGCAAACCACCGATACCGAACTCAATTCGGTCACCACCACCCACCTCACCCTTCCGCCCTACTCCACCTGGATCGGCGAAGTCCAGGTCCCCAAATAACGGAAAGGAGTAACAAAACCGGGTGCCCCATGTCCCGCTTTTGGGACATGGGTACGCGCAGAGCGCGAACAGCTTCAAAGAAGCAGATCTCTCCGCTCCGCGACGATAAGGCTGTCGCTCCGGTCGAGATGACGGAGGACTCCTCCCACCCCACACCACACGCCGTCATTTCGACCGAGCGAAGCGAGCGGAGAAATCTGCTTTTGTTATGCGCCGAAGGTGCATCCAATCGCGCTCCGCGCGATAACAACAGATCTTTCGCTGCACTACGGGATGACAACCAGTGAGACCTTACTTCAACCCCACCAACCGCACATACACCCCATTCGTCCAACCAAACCCCACAGCATTACTCTTATACCCAGCTGTCAGTAGGATGTCAGTAGTGCCCGTCACCGCGTCGAACTTCTCGCGAATCGTCCCATCGCGCGTAAAGTTCGCCTCCACCGTGCGGCAAAACTTCGCGGCTAACCGCGCAGCATCCGCATGGAAGCCGGCCCGCTCCAGCCCCTCCACCGCAAACCACTGCTCAGGAGCCCATCCATACGGCGCATCCCACTGCATGCCCGTCTTCTCCGCACTCATCGCCAGCCCATGCTCCATCTCCAGCTTCGGCAACTCCTGCTCGATCTTTGCAGCCTGCGCGACCGTAGTCACGCCTGCCCACAGCGGATAGAAATCCGTCGCGTACACATAACCGCTGCGCTTCTTCGCAACAAAGTCATAGTCCGCAAAGCGTCCCGTGGCAGCGTCCCACAGATACCGGTTCATCGCATCCTTACGTGCTTCGGCACGCGCACTCCAGCTCTTCGCAGGCACCCCCGCCAGAGCCGAAAACTCCGCCACCCGCATCTCGTACTTGTACAAAAGGCTGTTCAAACAAACCGGCGCAAAGTGATGCGTCGATCCCGAAAACGCGCCGAAGCGAAAACTCGTATCGAAGCCCGACTCGCGCATCGCGCGGTCGCCGCGATAGAAATCCCGGCTCAGCCGCTTGCCGCCAAACGTCGCATGCACGCATACCGAAGTCAGCGAACGTGTGCAACTCGCCGCATCGCTCGCGTTCGCATCCACAAGATACGTCGAGTCCTTGTGCTCCAGCATCCACTTGATCGCATCGGGATAGTACGTGCTGTCATCCGCCATCTCCAGCACAGGACCTTCGCCCAGATCGAAGTACCGCGCCAGCCCCGTCGTTCCCGCACGATGCGCCTCACTCATCCACAACGCATGGTCGAGTTCCAGCACAGGCAACGCCTTCGTCAGCCATGCCTTCGCCGCCGCTGCATCCGACTTCGCCCAAGCCTCATAGACTTCGGCCACCATCTCCGCCAGCAAAGGAGGCTGCGAGCGCGTCAGGTAGTACGTACGATTCGCGTTGAGCAGCGCACCGTAGTGCTCGATCTCGAAGAAGAAGTTCTCCACCATCCCGCGCGCCAGCGCAACGCGCCCATCCTGCACCAGCCCCAGCATGATGAAGTAGCTGTCCCACCCGTACATCTCGTTGAAGCGCCCACCCGGCACCACGTACCGATTCGGCAGATACAGCAGCCCCGGACGCTTCAACTCCTCCGGCCTTACATCGCCGGTCTTCCGCATCACACGCGGCAGATGCAACACCTCCACACCGCACGCCACGCGCATCTTCGCCACATCCGCGGGCTCCGCCATCCCCGCCGGCAGATAAAGAATCGGCGCAGTCGTCACCTTCACATCGTGCACACTCGCACACTCATTCGTAGACCGCGAAAGCGAATCCCAACTCGCATGGATGTACTGGCGAATCTCCTCCGCACCCGCACGGCCACACAACGCCAACAACAACAGAACCAAAATCCGCACGCCATGCCTCAATTCTCGACCTTATTATTAGATCCAGCCAACGAGCGCAATTGATGCAGACGCAGCCGTATCAGCTGCGCTTCGACTCTCTCCCGTGTCAGTCCCGGATATGCCTTCGCCGCAAAGGCGATCCACGCATCCCGCAGTGGCAGCCACGCCCGCTGCGCCTTTTGAATACCCAACGCAGTCACCGCGCCGCCACTCGCGTTCTTATATTTTTGTGAGTTTTGCAGACCGCGATAAACATCATTCATCTCCGCATCCAGCTTCGTCACGTCCGCCGCCGTGGCCGCTGGCAAATCGCCCTTCGCAAACCGCTGCAAATTGATCTGGAACTGATCCTTCAATCTGCCCTCTTCTTCAAGAGAGAACGCGCCACGCGCCGTACCGGTCATGTCTATCTCGCCGCCGCCCGAGGCTCGCGCATGCTCAAAGGCAGTCTCTGCTGTCTGCAATTTCGCAAATGCGGGCTTCGCAGACTCCGGCAGTTGCTTCGCAGTAGTGTCCGCCGAGCCCATCCTTTTCTTATCCGCAAGCCGCTGCGTCACTGCCTCACAAGCGCCCATGCTCAGGCCGCTCGTCCCGTCGTCGCACAGGTCTAAAGGCTTCGTTGCAGGCATTTTTCCATCGCGCAACGCCTCAAGATGCCCGATGCGATATTCCATCTCCGCAGGCGCAGCCGACGTCTGCTCGCACGCAAAGCGCAGCGCCAGATCGTAGCTCTTCGCCACACCGCGCCCATTCGCATAGAGCATCGTCAACACACCCGCCCCATAGAACATGTCTCCACGCGAAGGCTGAGGATGCGCCCGCTGCCACCACGCACACTGTAACGCCGCAGCGTTGTCCACGGCTCCCTTGAAGCCGTAGTACAGACCCTCCGCATCACACTGTGGCAACTGAGCCGCACTGAGTGGCCCCTTCAACTCCGGAGCTGCAAGCGGCGCACTCGTCGCCT
The DNA here is from genome assembly GCA_023265355.1 of Terriglobus sp. Lineage (GTDB taxonomy): Bacteria > Acidobacteriota > Terriglobia > Terriglobales > Acidobacteriaceae > Terriglobus. The sequence continues at coordinate 4,491 of JAHFTZ010000061.1, read as the reverse complement.
TCTTGCACACTGCCTCCCAGTTTTTCTCATCGGGCGTAGTCACCTGCGCCCCCAGAGAAACTCCGCACAACAAAACAACCGCCAACCAACGCATACAACCTCCTACCAACGCTCTAAACCAAAAACTGCTTACCGCATGGCCCCCATGGCCGCGCGAAACAACTTTTCAAACTCCGTCCGCAGCGCAGGCTCCTGCTCGATCGCCGTCTGGATCGCCCGCTGCGCCGCAGCCTTCTGATAGCCAAGATTCACCAACGCCGAAAGCACATCGTCTCCCGCAGGTCCCGCATGGAATCCCGGGTCCGCCGTCGGCGCGCTGATCATGTCGTCCAACTTGTCCTTCAACTCAACAACAATTCGTTCAGCGGTTTTCTTCCCGATTCCAGGAATTTTTTGTAGCGTCGCATGGTCGGACCCCTTGATCGCAGCCACCAGCAGAGGAGCCGCGATCCCGCTCAGCACCGTAATCCCCAGCTTTGGGCCGATCCCTGAGACGGTAATCAGCTTCTCGAACAGCCGCTTCTCTTCCATCTCAGCAAAGCCAAAGAGCGCGATGGCATCCTCGCGCACCTGCGTATTGATGAAGAGCTCCACCTCCGCGCCCTCACTCTTCAGCGCAGAAAACGTCGTCACACTGATCGCGACGTCGTACCCCACACCCCCACACTCCACAATCGCCTGGTTCGGCGACTTCGCCAGCAAACGTCCACGTAGATGAGCAATCATTCTGTCTGCGATTCTAGTCTCTCTGTGCGACCTGATTCACACGCGGCTGATAAGGTTCCTTTGTGCAGCCAAGCCGAACATCTCGCAGCCTTCTGGGCCACCAGACCGCCACGCTCTCGCTCCTCTTCACCGCAGGCCTCGTCAACTTCCTCGACCGCTCCTCGCTCTCCGTCGCCAACACCACCATCCGCGCGGAGATGCACTTCAGCGCCACGCAGATGGGCCTGCTCCTCTCCATCTTTTCGCTCGCCTACGGCCTCACACAACTTCCGCTCGTTGGCCTGCTCGACCGCGTCGGTTCGCGCTGGATGATGGGAACGGCCCTCGCCGTCTGGTCCGCCGCGCAGGTGCTCACCGGCTTCGTGCGCAGCCTGCAGATGTTTCTGCTCCTGCGCATACTCCTCGGCATCGGCGAAGCACCGTTCTACCCCGCAGGCATCCGCAGCATTCGCGAGTGGTTCACCCACCGCAGCCGAGGCCGCGCCACCTCCGCGCTTAACATCTCCTCCACGCTAGGCCTCGCACTCGCTCCGCCGCTGCTGACGATCCTCATGCTGCACGTTGGCTGGCGTCACATGTTCATCCTCCTCGGTGCCTCGGGCCTCGTCGTCGCCATCCTCTGGGTGATGCTCCACCGCGAACGTTCCGCCACCGAGTACCGCATCGACGAAGGCCCATCGCCCACCGCGCTTCCCTGGGGCCTGCTCCTGCGCCAGCGCTCCATGTGGGGCATGATGCTCGGCTTCGGCGGCGTCAACTACACCAACTGGCTCTACATCGCGTGGCTTCCCGGATACCTCCAGACCGCACGCCACCTCTCCCTCGAACGCAGCGGTTGGGCCGCAGCCGTGCCCTTTCTCATGGCCTCTGGCGGAGTCCTCTGCAGCGGCTTCCTCGCCGACAGACTCGCTCGCAACGAAGAAGACCTCATGCGCATCCACCGCACCTTCGCCGTGATCGGTCTTTGCCTCTCCGCAGCCAGCACGCTGCTCGTCGCCCACGCCGCGTCCACCACCGTCGCGGTCGCCGCCATCGCCAGCGCGCTCTTCTTCATGCAATTCGCCGGGACGTCAGGCTGGGGATTGGCGCAGGCAGCCAGCCCCGCCACACTGGTCGGCGGTGTGAGCGCGCTGCAGAACTTCGGCAGCTTCATGATCGCCTCCGCCGCTCCGCTCGTCACAGGCTGGCTGCTCGACCGTACGCACTCCTTCACGCTCGCGCTCACCGTCTGCGCAACCATCACCCTCGCAGGCGCGCTCTGCTACGCCACGCTCGTCCGCAACCGGTTGAGCGCCACACTCGCCTAGCGCACAAACTCCGTGCGGTACTTCGGCGCAAGCTTCGCGGCCTTTTCCCCCATGGCCTTCTGCTCCTCAGGACTAAGCGGTGGAGGAGCAACCGTGCGTCCACTCACGCGCACACCCACCTCCTCGAAGAACTCCTCCTGCCCCGCAGGCGCGCAGATGCAAAGCAGACGCACGTTCTCTTTGCTCGCGTTGCGAAACTGATGCGGCGCATTCGCCGGAATGTGCAGCGTCTCTCCCGCGCGAACAGTCGACGTCTTTCCACGAAACGTCGCCTCGATCTCGCCTGCCTGCACGATGAACGTCTCTTCAAAATCGTGCCGATGCGGTGGCGGTCCGCCACCCGGCGGCACATGCATATCAATCAGGCAGTACTTTCCCGCCGTGTCTTTCCCACTCAGCAGAACCGTGTAGGTATCGCCCACCAACCCAAGATGCGGCAGATCGCCCTCAGCATCGGCGACGACCAGATCACGGGAAAGATCATCTGCGGGGATCGGAAGAACTTCTGCTGAAATCAACTGCGTATCGAAATCGCTCATAGCAAATGATATGCGGATCAGCAGAGAGTCCCGAAACGGGACATAGACAAGCTGCAGAAGAGGCGTAAGTAGCCGCTCGTTCGCGACCTCTTCGCTTTCGCCGTCAACAGACAACACGCGCCTGGGTTTTTCTGTCAATTTGCGGTTTCGGCCGGCCAGATGTGTTGTAGATTGAGCTTGCCCTTGTTGACATGACGGCACGCGGGATTCAATTTCATGAATTGTGTACGCATTGTGACACCGATTTACAACGATTGGATTTCGTTCTCGCACCTCCTCGCCGATCTCAACCAGATCGCGGAGAGACTGCCGTTTCAGCTCTACGTCACCGGGGTCAATGACGGCTCCAGCGAATCACCCTTTCCCGCGCTGGCCGACATCCCTGCCTTTCCCAATCTCATGGGCGTGGAGATCCTGCATCTGGCGCTCAACCTCGGGCATCAGCGTGCGATCGCCGTAGGCTTATGCGTGGCCGCCGATGACGCCGATTCGGACGCAGTGATCATCATGGACGCCGACGGCGAAGATCCGCCCGATACCATCCCCCTTCTGACCTCGTTGATTCGCGATCAACAGGACTTCTGCTTTGTAGCCGAGCGGCGCAAGCGCGTCGAAACACTCGCCTTCAAGGCTTCCTATCTGGTCTACAAGACGTTCTTCAAGTTGCTCACGGGCCGCATCATCAAATTCGGCAACTACTCGATCATCTCGTCCGGACATCTCCAGCGCCTGGTCATGGTCTCCGATCTATGGAACAACCTGCCCGCTGCGATTCTTCGCTCGCGCATCCCCATCCAGCCCATCACCATCGATCGGGGCCGCCGCTACGCCGGAAAATCCAAGATGAATCTCGCGTCTCTTGTGGTGCACGGCTTCAGCGGCATCTCGGTGTACGCAGATACAATCTTTGTCCGTCTGCTGCTCTTCTCCGGCATGCTGATTCTGGGGAGCGCCTTCGGCGTTGCGATCCTGCTCACGCTGCGCATCTTCGCTCCCGCCCACGCCACGCCAGGCTGGGCGACCACCGTGACCTTCGGCCTCTGCATCATCATTCTGCAGCTTCTGTTTACCGCGCTCTCCTCTTTGCTGATGCTGCTCAACAGTCGCGTGCAGCGGCTCTTTATCCCTCGTCTGGACTACTTGCCCTATCTGAAATCACGTCAAAAGCTCTTCTGCGGCAACGTAGCGGCATATGCTGGCGCGGAAAGCGCTGGATAAGAACAGCGCTACGTAAGCACCGGCCACACCGCACAGATCGACTCCGAACCATACACGCACGAAATGAACTGAGAGGTAGTTTTACACGTGAGCCAATCCCAACGCTTTGATGGGCTTCTCTGCGCGGCGACCGCACTGCTTTTGCCCTTGGTGGCATGGCCCTTCGCCGAAATCGGATTCATGGATGACTTTTCGTATATCCGCACAACGCAGATCTACGCACAGACCGGACACCTTGTGTACAACGGTTGGGCGACGGCCATGTTGGGTTGGCAGATCCTCTGGGGAGCGCTGTTCATCAAGCTCTTCGGCTTCTCCTTCACAGCGCCGCGCCTGTCTTCGATGGTGTCTCTGTTCTTACTGGTCTGGGTATTCCACGCCGTCGCCAGGCGCTGCGGCCTCAATCGAAGCAGTGCCGTCTTCGCCTCTCTGCTTGTGGGGATCTCACCCATCACCATGCCCCTGGCCTTCAGCTTCATGACCGATATCAACGGCCTTCTGGCTCTGGTCCTTTGCCTCTACGCCTGCCTTCGCGCGCTCGATGCAACCAGCGACAGAGCCGCCTTCTCCTGGCTCGTGCTGGCTGCCGCAAGCAACATCGTCGGAGGCACCGCACGGCAGGTAGCCTGGGTCGGCATTCTCGCTCTGGTTCCCGCCACGGCCTGGTTCATGCGCTCACGCCGCGGAGCTTTGGCGCTGGG
>JAHFTZ010000060.1 GCA_023265355.1 Terriglobus sp. | reverse complement strand
CGACCGCTAACGGTGGAACGAACCGCCTGAACAACTTCGGCTTGACCGGCTATCTGGGAGCGGATTTTCAACTGGCTCCTGTCTTCTCCGTGCGCTTCGAGGGCGGATCGGGTGCTGTGATCGCGGGATCGCGGCCAGGCAACCTGAGCGGCCAGCGGTACAGCGTCAGCTCCGGGGCAATTCCGCTGCAGACCTTCAGCATCGGCGTCGTATTCCACAGCCGTTCACAGACAGACTAGGGCTTTCGCATCCAGCCAACGCGTACTGTCCTGACTTGAATATGTGTATCCGTCCGCATATACTGATGCATGCAGACGAACTTGCTGCCGCAGTAGGCGCGCCCTGAACGCACGGGCAGATGTGGCGGACGAGATGAGTGGGCGAAAGCCCACTTTTTATTTGCTCTAAAACGCACGGAAGGAGGCACGGCCATGGCCCTTGAACTCGACAAAATTCGCGAAGCAGCCGACCGTGTCGCTGCCTCGCATCAGCTTGAAATCGTTGAAGTTTCCTTCACGGGAGCAGGCAAATTCAGCACCCTGCAGATCTTTGTAGAAAAGAACGCTGAGGGACGCGCTGCGATGTTGCGCGAGGCGGAAACCGACGAGAGCAAAGCTCTGCCCCGCGGCGTTCCGGTAGAAGCCCTTTCGGGCGTAACCCACGAGGATTGTGCGGCCTTTGCCACCGATTTCGGGACACTTCTGGACGTCGAAGAACTGGTTCCGGGAACAACCGAGTACACGCTGGAGGTCTCTTCCCCTGGCATCGAACGCAAGCTCTTCAAAACAGCCGACTACGAACGCTTTGCGGGGAGCCTGGTCACGTTGAAGACTTTTCAGCCGATCAACGGGACAAAGAACTTCACAGGGCGGATGGCGTTCGCGGACGGCATCGCCACCCTGGACCTTGCCGCAGTGAAGGCGAAGGGAAAGAAAAAAGGAACGAAGGCTGAGGCTCCTCAGACCGTTGAGATTCCTTTCAACGCGATCGAAAAAGCTCAGCTCGTGGCGGAAATTTAGTCTCCAAATCTGGTTCCACTTATAAAGACACCACGCTAAGACACCACGCTCCACACAACTGAATAGAAGGTTTTGAGGTAACAGACCATGGCAAGCGCACTGTATCAAGCAATCGAATTGATGAGCCGGGACAAGGGGATCGACCCACAGATCGTTGTGGGTGCGGTAGAAGACGCAATCGCTCTGGCAACACGCAAGTTTTACAAAACGCAGGAAAATATGCGCGGCGAGTTCGACAAGGAGTCGGGCGAGATTCGCGCGTATGTCTATAAGACGGTCGTCGAGGGCGCGGAGCAGGTCGAAGATGCCGAGAACCAGTTGACGCTGGACCAGGCGAAAGAGCTCGCCGGAGAAGTCGAAGTAGGCGCGGAGCTACGCTTTTACAAGGACACGTCGCCTTTGGGCCGCATCGCCGCTCAGATGGCCAAGCAGGTCATCTTTCAGAAGGTTCGCGAAGCCGAGCGCGACACGGTCTTCAACGAGTACAACCACCGCGTCGGCGAGATTCTGAACGCCACGGTGAAGCGCGTCGAGCCGATGGATGTCATCGTGGACCTGGACAAGGCCGAAGCCCGCATGCCGAAGCGCGAGCAGTCGCGTCTGGAGCAGTTCGCCGTGGGCGAGCGCATCCGCGTCGCCCTGATCCGTGTGGATCGCGCCGCCAAGGGACCGCAGGTGATCGTCAGCCGCGCCGCTCCCTCGCTCGTGCAAAATCTTTTCCAATCTGAGGTTCCAGAGATCTACGATGGCACCGTCATGATTCGTGCCATTGCTCGTGAGGCCGGAGAGCGCACCAAGATTGCCGTCGTCTCGCGCGACAAGGACGTCGATCCCGTCGGCGCCTGCGTCGGCATGAAGGGCATGCGCGTGCAGTCGATCATCCGCGAACTGCGCGGCGAGAAGATCGACATCATCGAGTTCTCCGAAGAGATCACGACCTTTGCCGAGAAGGCTTTGCAGCCCGCAAAGGTCGCCCGCGTGTCGATTACAGACCTCGCGGAGAAGCAGATCGAAGTGATTGTGGACGACACCCAGTTGTCGCTCGCGATCGGCAAAAAGGGTCAGAATGTTCGTCTTGCCGCTAAGCTCCTGGGCTGGAAGATCGACATCAAGAGCGAGGAAGAGAAGCGCCAGGAGGTCGAGCAGCAGATGTCGGCCATGCAGGGTGCTCCTCAGACTCCGATCGAGCAGATTACCGAGCTTGGAGAGTCTGTCCTGGAGAAGTTGATCGCGGCGGGAATCACCACCGTGGAGAGCCTCGCGGACATGACGGCGGAAGAGCTGGAAGAGGTTCCGGGAATCGGCGAAAAGTCGGTCGAAAAGATTACAGTCGCGGTTCGCCACTACTTCGGTCAGTATGAAGAGGGCGAAGAGCGTCCCGCCGCTGCGGCAGAAGCCGCATCGACCGATGTTGCGCCAGCCGCAGAAGAAGCATCTGATGTCGAGACGGCCGCAGTCGATACGACCCTGGCTGAATCTGCAGACGAACCTTTGGAAGAGAACGCCGAGGGTGAGGAGAGTTCCATGAGCAAGACACCGGAAGAGATTTTCGCAGCGGAGAACGCGGGTACGGGCAATGTTCCGATAGAGGTCGATGAGTCGACCGAGGACATCCTGGACATGGAAGATCGCGTCTCCAACGAAGACGGTTTTACCGATGCGGACAACCGCGAGGGAGACATCGAGCTGGATAACCAGACGATGGACGATCTGGTGGCCGAATCGCAGGAAGTTTCAGACGAAACGATCAACTCGGATGAGCACGACCGTGGTTAGCCTGATCGCTAGCCACACCGTGCTTTCCGCTGGAAATAGTCCGTTAGTTGCATTTTCGGGCGATAATAAATTTATAGGCCTTCTAAACCTGCACCGCGGAGCCGCTATGACGCGTTGAGGGTGCAGGGGAACAAAACGAGGATTGATTGAGCAAAGTACGCATTAACGACCTGGCACGCGAGCTTGAAGTGAAGAGCAAATCCATTCTGGATGCTCTGACGGCTGTGGGCGTGGCAGAAAAAAAGACCCATTCGAGCTCCATTGAAGCGGGCGAAGCCGAGCTCGTGCGACGCCACATCAACGGTGGCTCGTCCAACTCTCGATCGTCCTCCTCCTCCGCCGCCGATACACGCGGTCGGATCGATCTCTCCAAGGCCTCAAAGCCAGGAGATATCGCGCGCGCTATCCTCGAGCGTAAACAGGCAGAAGCCGCAGGCGCCTCCGCGCCTCCTTTTACCCAGCGCCCTGTTGTGGCACGGCCTCCCGTAGTGGCTGTACCTCCGCCAGCACCGGCCGCTCCGCCGGTCGCCGTGGTTGCGCCACCGCCTGTGGTTGCCGCGCCTCCTCCTTCCGCGCCCGTTGTGGCAAGACCCGTGGTGACTCCTCCTGCGGCCGCCACCGCAGCTCCTGCTCCGCCCGTGGTTGTGGCTCGCCCTGCTGCGCCTTTACCTCCGCCAGCTCCGGTTGCCGCTCCTCCAACGCGCGCGCCCAACACGCAGCCAGTCATGCCGACGCTGACCTTCTCCTCGGAGCGTCCTTCCTCTGCGCCGCAGACGACGGGTCGCCGCATCGTTCCTCAGACGCGTGCGGCTTCGCCGGTCATCGTTGCACCGGCACCGGCTATCGCTTCGCGCGTTCCTACGGGAACCGTCGTCGTCAAAGCGCCGACAGCGCCTGGAGCCGGAACCGTTCCACCGAAGCCAGTGGCAGCGACTCCCCCTCCCGAGCCCGTCGTGGAAGTGGCAGCCCCACCGCCACCGTCGCCGCCTCCTGTTGTGGATGCTCCGCCCGTGCGTCGCGTGATTATGCCGCAGACTGGCCCGCGTCCTGTTTATACAGCGCCCCCTGGAGCAGCTCCTGTCGCTCCGCGTGGACGCCCGATCTTCCAGCGCCCTGGCGCAAGCGGCCCCGGCAGCACAGGTGGCTACCAAGGCAACCGTGGACCGATGGGTTCTGGCCCGAGCGGCCCCGGAGGCCCGATGGGTCCCGGCGGTGTTCGCCGTCCCATGCATCCCACACGCACCTATCCGGGCGGACCTCCACCGGGAGCACCGGGTGCGCGTCCCTTCACGCCCGGTGGACGTCCCGGGTTCGGTGCACGCCCAGGATTTGGCGGACCTCCGCGTCCGGGCGGCGGCTTAGGCGCGCCTGGCGATATGGCCGGAGCTCCCAAGCCAGGCATGCGTCCCGCAGCACGTAAGGGCGCAGCCGGTAAGAAGCGTTACGAGAAGAGCAAGGAAGGCCCGATGAAGGGCTTTGCTCCGCCATCTCGTTTTGGTGGACCGCAGATTCCGCAGGGCGAAGTGCCGATCACGCGCACCATTACCGTGACCGAAGGCATCTCCGTGAAGGACCTTGCCGAGAAGTTGGAAGTACGCGGTAAAGATTTGATCGCCATGCTTCTTATGCGCGGCATCTTTGTGACCGTGAATCAGTCGCTCGACAACGAGCTGGTTAAGGGTATCGGCGCAGCCTTCGGTGCGGACGCCGCCATCATCTCGGTCGAAGAACAGCTTGAGAATGAAGCGATCGAAGGCCTGCTCGAAGACACCACCGGCATGATCGAGATCACGCGTCCCCCCGTCGTTACGGTCATGGGACACGTCGATCACGGTAAAACGTCCCTGCTCGATGCGATTCGTTCCACGGACGTCGCCAGCGGCGAAGCCGGCGGTATTACGCAGCACATCGGTGCGTACAAGGTGCACGTAACGAAGCCCGACTCTCCTGCCTTTGGGCGCGAGATCGTGTTCCTGGATACACCCGGTCACGAAGCCTTTACACGCATGCGTGCACGCGGAGCGAAGGTCACGGACATCGTCGTTGTCGTGGTTGCAGCGGATGACGGCGTGATGCCCCAGACGATTGAAGCCATCGATCACGCGAAGGCGGCGAATGTGCCGATCATCGTTGCGGTCAACAAGATCGACAAGCCAGGTGCAGATCCTTCGCGCGTCAAGCAGCAGCTTGCCGAGCGCGGCCTGCAGTCGGAAGATCTCGGCGGCACCACCGTATTCGTGGAAGTCTCTGCGAAGAAGCGTATCGGCCTCGACCTCCTGGAGGAGATGATTCTGCTCACGGCAGATCTCGCCAACCTGAGAGCGATCCCCGAGCGTCCCGCAGTTGGTACGGTCATCGAAGCCAAGCTGGACCGCGGTCGCGGTGCAGTCGCCTCCATCCTCGTACAGAACGGAACTCTGAAGACCGGCGACAGCTATATCGTCAGCAATACCTTCGGTAAGATCCGCGCCATGTTTGACGATCGCGGACGTCCGATCGAAACTGCTGGACCTTCGACCCCGGTCGAGATCCTCGGTCTCGAAGGCATCCCGGATGCCGGCGACACGTTCATCGTCATGAGCGATCGCGACAAGGCCAAGGGCATCGCACAGTACCGCAAGATGAAGGAGCGCGAGGCACAGCTTGCCAAGAGCAGCCGCGTTTCTCTGGAAGGTCTTGCCGAACAGATCAAGCAGGCAGGCGTCAAGGATCTCAACATCATCCTCAAGGGCGATGTGCAGGGTTCGGTCGAAGTTCTGGCGGACAGCCTGCAGCGCATGTCGACCGAGAAGGTACGCGTTCGCGTTCTTCACTCGGGCGTCGGCGCCATCACGGAGTCGGATATCCTTCTCGCCTCTGCCTCGAACGCGGTCGTTATCGGCTTCAACGTTCGTCCGGAGCGCAAGGCACAGGAGCTCTCCGAAGCCGAGAACGTCGAGATTCGTCTGCACTCGATCATCTACGAGCTTCAAGACGAGATCACGAAGGCGATGCTTGGTTTGCTCGACCCTGTGTTCAAGGAGAATTACCTTGGCCGCGCGGAAGTGCTCAACGTCTTCAAGATCACGAAGGTCGGCCAGATTGCCGGTTCCATCGTTCGCGACGGCGTCATCCAGCGCAACGCGCAGATCCGCCTGATGCGCGATGGTGTGGAGATCTACAAGGGCAAGATCGCCAACCTGAAGCGCTTCAAGGAAGATGTGCGCGAAGTCACCAGCGGCATGGAGTGCGGTATCGACCTCGGCAGCTGGAAGGACATCCGCGTCGGCGACACGATCGATGCCTTCGCCACGGAGAAGATGGCGGACGATCTCGGAGGCAACACCGCCGAGCTCAAGAAGGCAGCGGCCAAGGCTGCGGCGAAGGAAGCCGCGGACAAGATCGCCGAAGAGGCCGCCAAGGCTGCAAAGGAAGCAGCCGAGACGACCAACGCATAGCTCTCCTCTACAAACACAGCGAAAGGCCGGGACAATGTCCCGGCCTTTTGCTGGATAAGAGGTAGTTTCAAATTGGGCACCCAAACAACGTTTGTTTGTCGTATCCCTTTCATCGATCGCTCTTCGAAGCCTGCTAGATTAGCTTCGATAAAGCGCGAAGAGAACATCTACGCTTTTCGAACAAAGTTGAGGTGGCCGTTCAGCTCGTTTGAGATAGCGGATGGCTAAGAGGAACGAAACATGCAATCCTCACGGGTGCAGATGGCGGTAAAAATTCTTCTTGTCGTATGCACTGGGATCGTCTTTTCGTCAGTAAACGCCGCTTCCCAAGCGGCATCATCCGCGCAAAGCTCCAATCCATTCGAAGCTTTCTTCAATGGGATTGCCACAGCGCAGGGCGTCGGTGGTGGCAGGGGCGAGGCCGGTTATCTCAAGCTCATGGACTCGATCGGGGCTATGACGCCCTCAGAGATCGCTGCCGGTCTACCGGTCATCGATCGACAGATAGACAATACGGCAGAACCTCAGGATCGCCTGGCAAAATTCGACGCAGCCAATCTGCTGATGTCCATCAGCTTGCGTCCGGATGGGCCAGCGTTGCTACAAACTGAGTTGGATCGCCTGGCGTCTATGCTGAACGACCCATCTCATTTTCTTAGCGGCCAAGCAGCCATGGCACTGCAGCATATCGGATATAACCGACCAACCGAAGTCTGGCCTATTCTCGAAGCTGCTCTGAAAAATCCTGAGATCAATAATAAAACTGGCCCTGGCCCCGCTATTGCGATCATCCTGCTAAGGATGGGTCCGCACGGCGACGATGTGACCGAACACGTAGCGCAGTACATGCGCCGCTCTGATCTAACGGACAACGAACTCCTCGATACGATCATCGGCATCAACAGCAGCCCAGTGATTCCATATGCGCTCACCGCTGAGCTGGTTCGGTGCCTTGATCGACACAATGAGCATATAAAGAGCCGAGCCCTTGTCGGTATAGCAAGAAGCAGCCCAGCGGCCAGGGCGACGGCCAGAGCGCGAGTAGAAAAAATAGTCAGCGATCGCCGCGAAACAGCACATATCAGACGGATCGCTGCGGAAGCCCTTGAAGGAGAGATTACCGGGAATCCGGATATCGACAAGTAGGCAAACAACGCGAAAATGCCGCACAAAAGACGCCCTGCCTTCAACGCATAGGGCCCTCGACTTCTGTGCGAGTTATTTTTCATCATTCGATATGGCGGAACTTTCGTTGACCAATTTAAGATCATCTCGGTCTCCTGGAGACCATTCACTCAATCCTGGGGGGACGTTCTTTTATGCAGACGAAATTCGACATCTTCGGCGAGCCGGTAGAGCTCCTGATTACCAGCGACAAAACGGGCGGAGCCTTCTCCATCGGTCGACAGACATGTAAACCAGGCAGTGGAACGCCGCCTCACGTGCACGAACACGAGGACGAAGTCTTCTCGGTGGTCTCCGGCCGCTTTGAGATATTCAACGGTGAGTCATGGACGGAGATCCCCGAGGGCGGCATCGTCTTCGCACCCCGGCACAACGTTCATTGCTTTCGTAACTGCGGCGATTCGGATGGAACGATTCAGTTCATCTGCAGCGGAGATCGATTCGATATCTTCCTCGAAGGCCTCTCCCGTTACATCCTTCCGCAGGATCTGCAGAGTATGGTCGACTACTCCGCGACGTATGGCATTACGTACCCTACGCTTCCACCTCCGAGCAAGTAGTCTCACGAACACCTCGTGGACGCACAATCTTCAGCCCTCCGTGGGTATCTCTGCAGGGCTCTGAAAGCATCGCGGCTTGTTAGGAACATTAGGAACATTCGCGATATCGCGTCGGGTGCACTTCGATACCCTCCTGTGAGTATTCCCATCTTTCTCCCGAGCCCGCCGTCCTTCGGCGGGCGGCTGAGTGTCCCCGGGATCTCACAATCGTCCAACGACAATCAAAGCCCCCTCGGCGCTAAAATAACAAATCAAACCGCCAATCACTGGAGATCCAAGAGATGCACAAAGTTCCCCCCATGCCTCAAATCGACCGCCGCACCTTTCTGCACCGCACCGGTGCGCTTGCGGGTCTGGGAGCTTTGGGACTTTCGGGCTGCGCTAAACAGGTCCGTACCGCGGCTGCGCCTGCGCTTCCCTTCTACGACGCTGTGGGTCCGATTCCACCAATTCGCGCGCATGAGGATCGCATCTTTCGCATCACCGTCTGTCTGCGGCCCTTCCGCGCGGCGGGGCCACGGCTTGACGTCGAACGGGTGGGCGACAAGTTCGTCGTACACAACTACGGCCATGGTGGCAGTGGCTGGTCGCTCTCCTGGGGTTCTGGCGCCGTTGCAGTGCGCAAAGCGCTTGCCAATGGAGACAAGAACATTGCCGTGATCGGTTGTGGAGCCCTTGGACTGACCTCGGCTACGCTGCTGCAGCGCGAAGGTGTGCGCGTCACCATCTACGCCAAGGAAAGGCCGCCCTTCGTGCGCTCCTCGCGTGCTACAGGAAGCTGGACGCCTGATTCCCGCATCGCGCTTGCCTCAGCCGCCTCCGTGACCTTCCCCGCTGAGTGGGAGTCGATGGCACGCGACTCCTTTGCCATGTACCAGAGCTATCTCGGCATGCCGGGTTCGCCCATCGAATGGACGGACCGCTACGCTCTCGAGGACGCAGAGGAGGTCTCTGTGGACCGTCCAAAAGCGGAGGATTCCAACGGAGAGAAGCTGGATTTCGCCCGCTACCAGAGCCGCATCCGCGACCTTACACCTGCAATGCAGGCTCTCCCGCCAGGCAGCCATCCCTTCCCTGTGCCCTTTGTCAGTCGCACCACTTCCCTCACCTTCAACGTGGCGGATTACTCTCGTCAGCTTCTCAACGACTTTCTCATCGCTGGCGGAAAGATCGAGACACAGGAGTTTCACACGCCGCAGGATCTCGCGGCACTGCCACAACGTACGTTCATCAACTGCACAGGCTATGGCGCACGCGCCCTGTGGAGCGACGAATCCATCACGCCAGTGCGAGGGCAGATTGCGTGGCTGATCCCGCAGGAGGGCGTGAA
>JAHFTZ010000480.1:811-2505 GCA_023265355.1 Terriglobus sp. | reverse complement strand
GTCAGAACGTTTTCCAGAAAGGTAAAGGTCGTCTCCGAAGGGTTATAGAGATTGGGCAGAATGCCGTGCTTGCTCGACGGCGCGGGAACGGGAGCATCTTCCGAACGCAGCTCCGGATACGCCGCCAGCGGAGCCGTGGCGTGCCCCGGCATCTCGATCTCCGGAACGATGGTCACATTGCGTGCAGACGCATAGGCCACCAACACGCGGACCTGCGCCTGCGTGTAGAAGCCGCCATAGACATACGCTTTGCCTGTTTTGGGATCGGTTAGTCCCTGCTGGCTCGCCAGTGTGCGATAGCCGCCGATCGAGGTCAGCTTCGGATAGCGCTTGATCTCCAGCCGCCAGCCCTGGTCGTCGGTGAGGTGCCAGTGCAATGTATTCAGCTTGTGCAGCGCCATCCAGTCCACGAGCTTTGTAACGAACTCGATGGATTGCATATGCCGCGCGGAGTCCAGCATGATGCCGCGCCAAGGCATCGCCGGTTCGTCTACGATCTTCACCGCCTGCAACTTCGCTGGCCCTTGCACAGCACCGTCGGCTGTCAGCAGCGACCACAGCGAGACCGCGCCATAGAAGAGCCCGGCGTGTTCCGGGGCAGTGATCCGCGCCTGCGTCGGCGACACCGTCAGATCGTAAGACTCCGCCGCTCCTCCCTTGCGCCGCGCAAAATACACTGCGGCCTTCGTAAAATCTGGCATAATTTTCAGCTTCAGGCCTCGCGTCCGAGCCACCGCATCCACCAGGTATTGCGCCGAAAAACGGGCGTCGGCGTCGCCCTTATGAAAAGACACCACAGCGTTGGGCTGCAGCGTCAGCGTTCCCGTGGCAGCGATAGAGGAAAGCGGAGCAGGAATGATGGAGGGCACCTGCGCCCGGCTGATCGAGGCAAATAGAGAGGCACTCAGGCCAAGCGTGCGAATCCAGGGTCGTGTCAATCGGGCTCCTGTTGCTGTCTTGAGAGAACCAGCGCCGTGATGGCCGAATTCTACGTGCCTCGTTCGCGCACCGTCGATACGGCAAATGTCCGCGAACAGCCATCCATGCCAGAATGAGGGGCAAGGCTTAAGAAAGAGGAGTGTGTCATGGCGTACGAACCAAATGCAAAACGGTATGAGGGTGTGGAGTATCGGAGATCCGGACAGAGCGGTCTGGTGCTTCCGCCGATCTCTCTAGGGTTGTGGCAGAACTTCGGCGGTGCCGATGTCTTCGAGACGGGCCGCGCCGTAGTGCGTCGTGCCTTCGACCGTGGCGTGACCCACTTCGATCTCGCCAATAACTACGGACCTCCCTACGGATCGGCGGAGGAGAACTTCGGCGAAATCCTGCGGAAGGACTTCCGGGAGTACCGCGATGAACTCATCATCTCTTCCAAGGCGGGCTGGGATATGTGGCCCGGACCTTACGGCATCGGGGCGTCGAAGAAGTACCTCGTCGCTTCGCTGGATCAGAGCCTGAAGCGCATGGGTCTTGACTACGTGGACATCTTCTACGCGCATCGGCCATGGCCCGAGGTGCCGCTGGAAGAGACCATGGGCGCGCTGGCGCAGATCGTGCGGCAGGGAAAGGCTCTTTACGTCGGGATCTCCTCCTACAGCCCCGAACGCACGCGCAAAGCGCACGAGATTCTGAAATCGGAGGGAGTAAGGCTTCTCATCCACCAGCCGTCCTACTCCTTGTTGAATCGGCACATT
>JAHFTZ010000480.1:0-801 GCA_023265355.1 Terriglobus sp. | reverse complement strand
CTGGGGGATCTCGGCGTGGGCTGCATCGCTTTTTCGCCGCTGGCGCAGGGTCTTTTGACGGACAAGTATCTGAAGGGTGTTCCGGACGACGCGCGTGCCGGGCAGGATTTCAGCTTCAAAAAGGACTTCCTGAGCGACCAAAACCTGGCAAACGTCCGCGCCCTGCATGGCATTGCTGAACGTCGGGGCCAGAGCCTCGCCCAGATGGCGATCGCCTGGGTACTGCGCGACGCGCGCGTGACCTCTGCGCTCATTGGTGCTCGGAATGTGGCCCAGTTGGACGATTCTCTCGATGCGCTAAAGCATTCCGCGTTCTCTGCCGATGAACTGGTTGAGATCGATCGCTATGCCGTGGAGGGAGGCATCGACCTGTGGCGCTCTGTATCGACGCTATAGGCGAGACTTCCTGAGAACCCCGAGGCATGTCCCCGCAGAGTCGAGGACATGCCCGAGGCCTTCCCGCAGAGCGCGCGAGGAGGCGAATGGATGTCTACCGTTGGAATTAACTTCGGATCGGCGACGAGCGGAACAGGCTTTGACGTTGCAAGCACGGTTGCCAGCATTATGGCGATCCAGCGCACCCCTGAGACAGCGTGGGCGGCGCAGGCCACTGCTCTACAGGCTCAGGATACGGCGCTGACCGCCCTGGGAACCGACCTTTCCAATCTTTCAACGGCCCTGTCGTCGCTGACGTCTTTCGATGGTGTCCTGTCTTCAAAGAGTGGGGCGATTCAGGATACATCGATTGCCACGCTGCTTTCGGCGGATTTTACCGCGCGTGCTGGCACCCACATGCTTAAA
>JAHFTZ010000479.1 GCA_023265355.1 Terriglobus sp. | reverse complement strand
CGTCACTATGGAAATCGCAGACTGGCGTAAGAAGATCGATGAACTGGACACGCAGATCGTGAAGCTGATTTCGGAACGGGCCGCCGCAGCACAGGAGATCGGCAGGTTGAAGCAGGGCCAATCGCTGCCTGTGTATGAGCCGGGCCGCGAAAAGATTGTCTTTGAACGCGTGCTCGCCGCAAATCCCGGCCCGCTTCCGGATTCGGAGATGCAACACATTTACGAACGCATCATCGATGTCATGCGCACCCTGCAGCGTCGCGAAGAGAAGTAAGGCTAGTTTTATTCACTAAGGACAAACAACACCATGATCGTCGCAATGCAGGACCAAGCCACCGAAGAACATATCCAGACCGTGATCGAGCGCATGGTGGAACTCGGATTCAATGTGCATCGCACCACGGGCGCGACGCAGATTATTCTCGCCGGCGTCGGCACGCCGGCGCAGTTCGAAGTGGACGAGTTCAAGGTGCTTGGCGGTGTGCAGGATGCGTACCGCATCTCTTCTCCGTACAAGCTCGCGGGCCGCAACTTCCGTCCCGAAGGCACAAAGATCACCTTTCCCAACGGCGTGGTCGTCGGCGGCGAAGAGGTAGTGGTGATGGCCGGACCGTGTTCGGTGGAGTCGCGCGAGCAGATCCTGCTTTCGGCGCAGCAGGTTAAGGCCGCGGGCGGCAAGTTCCTTCGTGGCGGTGCGTACAAGCCGCGCTCTTCGCCGTACAGCTTCCAGGGCATGGGCGTTGAAGGTCTCAAGCTGCTGCGCGAGGTAGGCGATGCGACGGGTCTGCTCGTGATCACGGAGGTCATGGAGATCTCGCAGATCGAGCCGATGCTGGAGTACATCGATTGCTTCCAGGTGGGGGCTCGCAATATGCAGAACTTCAATCTTCTGCGTGAGCTTGGCCATGTGCGCAAGCCGGTGCTGTTGAAGCGCGGCATCGCGGCGACCATTGAAGAAGTCCTGCTCTCGGCGGAGTACATCCTCTCCGGCGGCAACTACGATCTCATCCTCTGCGAGCGGGGCATCCGCACCTTCGAGACCTACACGCGCAACACGATGGATGTTTCGGCTGTGCCGGTTTTGAAGAAGCTGACGCATCTTCCCGTCTTTGCCGATCCTTCGCACGGCGTGGGCAAGCGGGAGTTTGTTCCGGCGATGGCGCTTGCATCGGTGGCTGCGGGCGCGGACGGTCTGCTGATGGAGATGCACCCCAACCCGGACAAGGCGATGAGCGATGGTGCACAGTCTCTCTTTCCAAAACAGTTGGAGGACCTGGTCCATCAACTGGAGAAGCTCGCTCCCATCGTGGGGCGGAATGTTAACGGTAAGCAGTAGTTCAACAGTTGTTCAGGAGTAACAAGATGTCTGAAGTCGTAGAACTGATCGCAGAGGATAATCACGAGCTCTCGGGTTACGTGGCGCGTCCCGCAGGTGAAACCAGAGGCGCGCTCGTCGTGGTGCAGGAGATCTTTGGTGTCAACGAACACATCCGTGCCGTTACGGATAGCTATGCGCGGGAAGGCTATCTGTCGATTGCGCCAGCGATGTTTGACCGTTACGAGCGCAATGTCCAGCTTGGTTACGATGCGGCGGGCTGGAAGCATGCGATGGAACTTGCTGGGCAGATCAGCTTCGATTTTGCCATGGCCGACGTGCAGGCGGCGATCGACTGGTTGCAGTCTGAGACTTCAAATTCGGTGGGCGTCGTTGGTTTCTGCTTTGGTGGAACGGTGGCGTGGCTCTCTGCGTGCCGTCTCTCAGGCGTGAGCGCCGCTGTTGGCTACTATGGCGGAGCTGTGCCGAAGTTTATCGACGAAAAGCCACAGTGTCCCGTCATGCTGCACTACGGTCAATTGGACGAACATATTCCGCTCTCCGTCGTGAACACGATCGAAGCAAAGCATCCGACGATTCCGCTCTTTACGTACGAAGGCGCGGGGCATGCGTTCAATCGCGACGTCGATCCGACTGCTTATCATTCGGTTGCAGCGCATGAGGCGCGGCAACGCACGCTGCGCTTCTTCCAGCAGCACCTGGCCTTTTAAATTCCGTGGACGCAACGCCAAAGATCGAACACATTACCCTCATCGGCACAGGTCTGATCGGTGCTTCGGTGGGTCTTGCGTTGCGCGCCACAGGATTTAAAGGAACCATTACGGGCATCGATGCGAGCGGAACAGAGCTTGAAGCCGCCGAACGCATCGGTGCCATTACCAATGCGGCGCGTAATCCCGACGCGCATGCTGCGGCGATTGCCGCTTCGCAGATCGTGGTTCTGGCTGTGCCGGTGCTTGCAATTCTCGATTGGATGGGGCGCATGCAGCCGCATCTTTCCGCGAACGCAATCGTGACGGACACAGGAAGCACCAAGGCGCAGATCGCGGAACGTGGCGCGTCGCTGTTTCCAAAGCAGTTTCTCCCCGGCCATCCCATGGCGGGGAAAGAGTCGGGCGGCGCTGCGCTGGCCGAAGCAACCCTCTTTCAAAATGCGCCGTGGATCTTTA
>JAHFTZ010000478.1 GCA_023265355.1 Terriglobus sp. | reverse complement strand
CTCCCATTCGATCGCATCTCAGGTCGCCAGTCGGTTTGTCCCCTTCTCCATTCTCGGGGGCTGCCTGATCCTCGGTCTGGTCGTCCTCTATATCTCCGGGGTTACGCGCCGCCGCCGTCTAACCACCTCACGTCAGGGGGAAGATGTCGAGAGTTTCGTCGCCTATCTCAGCTCTTTCGGTTTCGATGGCGATATTGCACGTAGCACCTACAACTACCTGGTTCACGAAGAAAGCGTCTCATTTCCCGTGCATCACTCGGACCGACTGAACCGCGACCTTCGTATTCCGGAAGCCGAAATGAATCTGATGATCGAAAATCTGCTGCGCCTCAACGGTCGCGAATGTCCCCCTGGCATGCGGCCTATGAACTTCCTTACCGTGGAGGATGTCCTGCGTCACATCCAATCGTGTCCAGCAGTGAGCGAACGTTCCACGCCCCGCACAGAAACAGATTCCCTTCGCGCAGCCGTTTAGATTCCTCCAGACGCAGAAGAGCCCGCTCCATGAGCGGGCTCTTCTGCAATCTAAAAATCTTAGTAGCTGGTGAACTCATGGTTTCCGCGACGAGCCTTCATTCCCAGAATAAAGCTCACGACGGCGACCAGACCCGTGGTCATCGCCCAATAGGTCATCGGCCGTTCCCAGCCCGGAGAGTACGTCAGATCCTGTCCCACCCAGAGCGACAGAAGCACTGTAATAATGGCCGTTTGTCCGGAGATCGTGAAGAACAGTTGACCGCGGCGGCGACGTGCATCCAGGCGAACCACTTCGTCCGGCGTCAGGTTGCGTTCATAGAGGGGCAGCGACAAATTCGCCATCTGGTCAAATCTCCTTGGAACAATCTCTCAAAGTCATTAAATCACACCGGCGGTTCCGCGCTCTGCCGAAGCGCGCCTAATCCAGAAAAGCCATGGTCTTTACGCCGTTCAGATCGAAGCGTTTGCGGCATCGAATGTTCTTGCAGGCAGCCACATCATCGCGCAGCACCATGTAGCTCATGGCCTTGGCAAAGCGCGCGCGGTCCCGCTCATCCGCGCGTCCGTTCAACTGGCTCTTTTTGCGCCGTACGAGCCAGCTCAGGGCGTATTCGTCCTGTTTACCGCAGTGGGGACACGTCAGCATGTGGTTGCGAGGTTCTGTGCGTTCGTCGAAAAAATCGCGCTCTTCCATAACTCTCTCCCTACGCAGCTCCGTGCGCAACCTGACAAGGATAGTTCAAATGAACGAGGTCTGGCTTGATCGACCAGAAGAGCTTTCCCATCCCCTCGCAACTCCGCCGTTACAATCGGTGTCTTCACTGTTATAGATGGGCCGGATGTGCCAGGGAGAAAGCATGCGTCGAAACTCTGCTCTGTTCCTTCTCGCAGTGAGTATCTCCTGTTTGGCACAGCAACCCTCTGCACCTCCCGCACCGCCAGCCGCCGCACCTCAAGTCCCTCCGCTGCGTAAGCGAGAGGCCGACCTCCGCGTCAGCGCGCGGCTCGTCTATCTCGATGTCGTCGTCACCGATCACTCCGGCCAGCCCGTACCCGGCCTCAAAGTCTCCGACTTCAGGCTTACCGAGGACCGCGCCAACCAGCGCATCACTTCGTTCATCGAGCACGTCCCCGCCGCTGTGAAGCCCGCCGCCAACCCGCTGCCACACAACACCTTCATGAACACGCCCGCGGATCTGCAGGACACCTCCCGCACCGTTCTGCTCTTCGACACCGTAAACACGCCAATCACCGCGCAGATGTACGCCCGCACACAGATCCTCAAGTACCTCGCGGAGCGCCCCACCAACGCACCCATCGCTGTGTTCCTGCTGGACACACAGCTTCATCTCCTGCATGGCTTCAATGATGATCCCGGCGATCTCCGCACCGACAAGCTCGGCAAGAAGCTCCAGCCGCGGCAGTCCATGTTTCTCCCCACCTCCGGGATGGGTTCCATGCCAGGCGAAATGCAGGTCCGCGTGCAGTTCCGCGAAGATGCCTTGCGCAACTCCTTCCGCTCCTTGGCTACATATCTCTCGGCGTTCCCGGGGCGGAAGAATCTCATCTGGCTCACCTCGGACGTCCCCGTTGGCCGGAACTACGGCTTCGATCCTGCCTCGTTCGATCTCTTCAACACCTTCACGGCGGATATGAACGGACTTGCCAACGACCTCAATCTTGGCCGCGTTGCCATCTATCCCATCGACGCGCGCGGTCTGACTGCGGACTCCGGCTTCGATGCCTCCAGCAGCGGCCCTCCCGGCCTCAACACAGGCCGGCAGATGTTCCAGCTCCAGCGCAACATGATCCTCGACGATTTCGCCCGCCGCACCGGTGGCAAGGCCTTCTACAACACCAACGGCATCTCGGAGGCCATGGACGAGGTGGAGACCAACGGCGGGCGCTACTACACGCTCACCTACGCTCCTACCAACCCCGACTGGCGCGGAGAGACGCGCCGCATCGATCTGCAGGTCGATCATCCCGGCTACGCTCTGAACTACCGCCGCAGCTACCTTGCCTCGGCTAGCAACC
>JAHFTZ010000059.1:4590-9390 GCA_023265355.1 Terriglobus sp. | reverse complement strand
ATTTGGTGGATCCTACCTTTCTGCCCGCGTTAGACAGGTGCGCCTCTCTTAAGTTTCAGCGAAATCATGAAACTTAACAGCAGGTGGGCGGTCATACTCAACTTGCCCATGGAGATCGACTTCGAAGACATCGTACGCGAGCATCAATCCATGGTCTTTCGAACGCTGACGCGGCTCACCGGCAGTCGCGAGCACGTCGAAGACCTGGCGCAGGAGGTATTCCTCCGGCTCTATCGCGCGCTTCCGGCTTTCCGCGGCGATTCCCTTCTGACCACCTATATCTATCGCGTGACAGTGAATGTGGCACAAGACGAGTGGAAGCGAAGGCGGCGCACAGACCGGCCCCTGGTTTCCATCTCAGACGAGACGAGCGCCTGGGAAGACCGCCTGCAGCACCCGGGGCAGAACGCCGAAGAGCTGATGGAGGAGAGTCAGTTGAAGGCATCGGTCGAAGAAGAGTTGCAGAAGCTGAGCGCAGTTGAACGGACGGTCCTGGTTCTCTACCATCAGGAAGAGCGAAGTTACGACCAGATCGCGCATGCCCTGCAGATGCCGATCGGGACGGTACGAACGCATCTGCATCGCGGTAGAAAGAAGCTGCACGACGCCATTCAAGCCAGAACGGGAAGCGAAAGGAGAGCATCATGAACGAGATGGAGATCGATCAGGACGACAGGATGCTCGACGCGCTCATCGTCCAGACGCTGGAAGCGCGGCCTGAAACGGCCATTCCAAACGACTTCGCTGCGCGGATAGCCAGCCAGCTTCCCGCCCAGCGGCAGGCTTTCTTCAGGCAGCGCCACTTCGGTCCTACGTTTTCATGGATTGGCGTCATCACCTCGATCGTGGCGCTCTTCTTTCTCGCACCCTCCGCCACGCGCGGCTCTTCCACGGAAGAGTGGGTTGAACTCTTCGTCTGCACCCAGCTCCTCTGCCTCGTCGTCTGGATAGCGCTGAGAGCGCGTCGGACGAACAGCGCCTGAGTATTTGTCATCGGTCGCCGGTTATCTTGTCCCTCCGCAGCGAAGCGGAGGAGTTTGCTTTACCGCACCTGGGCCAAAAGTCTGTTCCAGGTCTTCTGATTCTTGCGCGCACTCTTCTTCAAATCTTCCAGAATACGTTCCAGATCCCCATGGCCCCGTAGCTTCGTCCACGCCGGATTTTTGGAGAACCAGGGATAGTTTTCATTCCCCAGATAAATCGCGCGCCGCAGCCAATGCAGAGCTTCGCTTTCGTCTCCCTCAACCGCGAAGTATGTGGCCAGACGGTAAGCCATCTCACTGTCCGCCTCCGCCGCAGCCAGCGTCTCATCGTTGATGAAGGCCGCAGCCCTCTCGCGGTCGCCGAGCATGGTGTAGCACATGGCAATCGTCGGTGAGACGATGCGCATGGAGGCGTCCATCGCGATCACCTCTTCCAGCGTCGCAATGGCGCGTCCAAGATCGCCCGTGCGCATGTACTGGTAACCGAGCGAAATACGGAGCAGCGGCTGCCGCGGCTCCAGCGTCAGCCCCTTCTCGATCTCGTCAGAGGCAAGTTCCATCTGGTTCTGGTACTGGTAGACACGGGCACGGTGGTTGTAGATCACCGCTGCGTTCGACGGATTCAAACGGAGCGCGGTATTGAACTGGTCGAGCGCCTCTTCGTACATCCCGTCCAGGCGTAGCGTAATTCCAGCCACCTGGTGGACGTTCCAGTCATTGCCTGCGGTCTGCAGAAGATGCTCAATGCCGTGGCGTGCGCTCTCTTTTTCACCGCGAGAAAGCAGCATGAGCACGCGATAAAGATTGGCTTCCACCGATCCCGGGTCGAGCGCCAGTGAGCGGTCAAAGGCACGGCGGGCCTCCAAAAGATGCATCTGTCCGCCCATGCCGTGCCGTGTGTACTGCAGATGCGTGATGCCCAGGCCGCTCCATCCTGGGGCGTAGTCGGGGTTATTCTGCGTCACGCTGTCGAAGAGTTCGCGAGCACGGTCGAGATCATCGCGGCTTCCAGTGCGAGACATGAAGGAAGAGAGGACGGCACGCGCCTCGAGATACTCCTCCGAGACGTCCGCAGCAAGAGGAGTGTCGTGTCCCGAACTCTCTCCTCCATTCATAGCCCCGACGCCCTGAAGAGTACTGAAGACTTCGTTACAGATTTCTGTCTGGACTGCAACGAGGTCAAAGCTGGCTACGTTGATCGCACCGCCAGCGCGTACCGCCTGCCGGGGGACGTCAAGCATCTGCCAGTTCAGATCGAAGCCCTTGTCGGATTTGAGAAAATTCCCAGCGATGACGTACTGCACCAGCAGCTTACGCCCGACGGCGAGTGGATCGAGCTGCTTCGACGCCAGGGACATCAATGAACTGGAAGGGCGCACCACGAGTGAAGACATCCGCGCAAGGCGTGCCGCAATGGCATCTGCAAGCGCGTAGCCGTAGAGCGGAGCGGCGTCCGCCGGTCCGAAGTTGACGAACGGGAGCACCACGATGGTGTTGTTGTCTTCATTGCCGCCGCTCTCGCGAAAGCGCTCTGCAAGCATGGAGAGGAAGCCAGAGGTCCGCTTCTCTTCATCGGGAGCTTCCATCGAAGCGCGGCCCTTGGTGGGCATACTGGCGATGGTGTCTCCCGGGATCAGCACAGCCTCAAGCTGGGCCGATTGCAGAATCGTCTTCAGACCCTCGCGGACATCTGCGGCCGAAGCGAAGCGGGAGGAGGGCTGCTTCTCCAGGCAGCGGAGAATCACGCTCTCCAGTTCCACAGGAATCGTCGGAACGATCTCGCGCAGCGAGGGCGGATCCGCGAACTGAATCGCGCGAATGCTTTGGAACTCGGGCGCGTCGGGACGATGGAAGGGATGCCGTCCAGCGACCAGTTCATAGAGCAGAACACCAAAAGCGAAGATGTCGCTCTGCACGCTGCTCTGCCCGGTCACGAACTGCTCCGGAGCCATGTACGCAATGGTGCCGCCGCGCGCGGTATACGTAGCCCCTTCCAAGGGTGCACGCTTGCTCGGCTTGGCAGGGTCGAACTCCGCATCGTCCATGCTGATGCGGCGTGCCAGGCCAAAATCGAGAATCTTCGCCAGACCACCTTCCGTCAGGATGACGTTGGCAGGTTTCAGGTCGCGATGGAAGATTCCGAGAGAATGTGCGGCGGCAAGCCCGTCTGCCACCTGTATGCCCGCCGAGAGCACCAGTTGCATACTCTGTGGGCCCTCCGCGATGATGCGATCCAGGGGCCGGCCGGGGATGTACTGCATGACGATGAAGAACTCGTCTTCCGCTTCGCCTACGTCATAGATTGCGCAGACGTTGGGATGTTCGATGGCAGAGGCAAGACGCGCCTCGCGCAGAACCGTGGAACGCATCTGCTCCGGTGTGAGCGCACCGCGCTTGAGCAGCTTCATCACCACAGGACGCTGCAGCGTCGTATCGTTTGCCAGATAGACAACGCCGCTGCCACCCGCGCCCAGCTTTCGGACAAGCTCATACTGTTCGATCACGCGACGCTTCATATGCCGATTATCGCAGTTTCAGACAGAACGGGCGTGTGGAAGACAACCGCAGACTGACTCGGGTGTGCCGTTGCGGGACGTGCAGTCTAGTGCCCGCCGCGACGAGGTTTTTCTGCTTCGCGCTCCCACGGACGCGGATTCACCGGGTCGTTCTGCCACTTCGCTCGTCGACCGAAGAGAAACATCACCAGCCCGAAGAGAAACATCACCAGGCCCCA
Organism: Terriglobus sp.; assembly: GCA_023265355.1. Taxonomy (GTDB): domain Bacteria; phylum Acidobacteriota; class Terriglobia; order Terriglobales; family Acidobacteriaceae; genus Terriglobus. The sequence continues at coordinate 5,673 of JAHFTZ010000059.1, read as the reverse complement.
GTACAGGTTGATGTTCATCCCCATCGATTTCTCATAGATCACGCTGCCCCGCGTAAAGAAGCCGTAGAGCAGCATCATGCCGCCCGTCGAGAGAAACATCATGCCCAGCGGAATGCGAATATCAAGACCCATGCGACCTCCTATGCGAAGACTAGATTCAAAATGACAAGCATCGCCAGTACAGCAAAGGCGAGCGTGGAGGGCTTCTGGTACCAGCGCAGATGATGCTCCGCTGGCTTGGGAGTCAGCGAATACACCAGCCCCACAAGCTCCGACTCCGGTCGCGGCTTCGTCACAAGACTGATCGCAATCGTTACAAGCAGGTTCGTTCCGAAGGCGAAGATCGCCGTCCAGAAGTTCTGCGCCATGTCGCTCGGATAGATGTGAACCAAATGAATCCAGGCACCATGAATGCCCGGCGTGTAATCCAGCGGGAGCGTCAGTCCATGATGCACCAGCGCCGCAGCGGTTCCGGAGATCAGACCGATGAAAGCAGCATGGCCTGTGGTCTTCTTCCAGAACATTCCCAACAGAAAAGTAGCTAACAGAGGCGCGTTTACGAAACTGAAGACGAGTTGAAGCGCGTCCATGATGTTATTGAAGCCGGTTGCCAGATAGGCCGCGCCGATGGATAAGAGGATGCCTCCGATCGTCGCCATCCTTCCCATCCAGAGATAATGCGCGTCGGTCGCCTTCTTGTTGATGTAGCTCTGGTAGATGTCGTAGGTCCAGACGGTATTGAAGGCAGTCACGTTCCCTGCCATGCCGGACATGAAGCTCGCCAGCAGCGCCGTCAAACCCAGGCCAAGGATGCCCGTCGGGAAGTAGTGGAGCAGGAGAATCGGGATCGCAAGATCGTAGTTGTAGACCGGGTTGCCCTTGTCATCCAGCACTGCATGTCCGCTGACGGGATCCGTTTTGACGGGGATCAGCCCCTTGCTCGAAGGAACATTCGCATCGGCCGCACCGACACCTGTCATGGCACCCGAACTCGACATCACCGCCGGACCGACCTTGTTCGCAATCGCAGGAGCGGCGACGGCGATCAGGCCGGGGAGGATGACCAGGAACGGGAAAAACATC
>JAHFTZ010000059.1:0-4580 GCA_023265355.1 Terriglobus sp. | reverse complement strand
CCGACTCTTCACTGTCCGCAGCCATGGCGCGCTGCACCACGAGAAAGTCGGTGCACCAGTAACCGAAACTGAGTACGAATCCAAGCCCCATGGTGAGACCGAACCACTCCACACCCAGGGGATTCGTGTTCGCATGGCTCATGCCGCGCCAGGAGTGGGTAAACGCCACCGGCAGCCGTTGCTGGATTCCGTGCCAACCTCCAACGTTATGGAGCCCGATGAAGACGAGCGGCACAAATCCTGCAACGATCAGGAAGAACTGCAGGACTTCGTTATAGATCGCGCTCGTCAGGCCGCCGAGGAAGATATAGCCCAGCACGATCACCGCAGAGAGCACGATGGAAACGTGGAAGACATACTGGTCCGGAATAATGCCGTGGAATAGACCTAAGGTCTGGATCAGCAACGCCATCGCGTACATGGAGATGCCGGACGAGAAGACCGTCATGATCGCGAAGGAAAACGCGTTGATTGCGCGCGTTTTTTCGTCGAAGCGCATCCGCAGGTACTCCGGAACGCTTCTCGCTTTGGACCCGTAGTAGAACGGCATCATGAAGATACCGACGAAGACCATGGCCGGGATAGCGCCGATCCAGTAGAAATGGCTGGTTGCGATGCCGTACTTCGCGCCGGAAGCACCCATGCCGATGACTTCCTGCGCGCCGAGGTTCGCCGAGATAAAAGCCAGTCCGCAGACCCAGGCGGGAATGGAACGTCCAGCAAGGAAAAAGTCATGGCTTGTGCGCATGTATCGCTTCAGCGCCACACCAATCCCAAGGACGAACGTAAAGTAGACCGCCATAATCAGCCAGTCGATGTAAGTAAGATTCAAGGCTTTCCCCGCTGCGTGATCTATCGACCCAAAGCCTATCGGCTTTATGGTGCAGAGTCTACTGATTGATCTTCTCATTTCTCATACAACCAAAATCATTCCTTTGCATCTCAAACTTGAACCAGACAAAAAGCTGGAAGTAACCTGGCGACGGCGGGGCTATCTAGTTGGAGGAAATGTTGGATTTGGATCTCCTTGATACGACCACGCCTGAAAAGAAGCAGGTAACGGTTCTTCTGATCGACGACAATGCCATTCAGGCCGCCACGCGGCAGACGATTCTGAAACGGGCAGGTTATTTTGTCATTCCCGCTTTAAATCCCGTGCGTGCTCTCGAACAGTTCCGTGAAAACGACTTTCCCTCTGAAATCGGTCTCGTGATCACGGATCACCTCATGCCGGGCATGAATGGCGCTGAGTTTGTCCGGGAACTTCGGAGGTTAAAGCCGAATATCCCGGTCCTCGTCATCAGCGGCATGGAAGAGGCCGAGGACGAGTATCAGGACCTGAACGTCCTCTTCCGTCTGAAACCGCTCCTTCCGGATAATCTTCTGGCCAGCGTCCATCGTCTCGCCAGTTAGGGTCTTCTACCGATTACCGTCGTGGAAAAGCCGCTGATTCGTTGCCCATGTGGCTCTCGCCTGCGAGAATAGAGTTGCGCCATGAATCAGCAGCTCACCTCAGCCCCCGTGCTCTCACATCCGATGCCCCAGTTCGGAAGCTTCGCTCTTCTTCTTGCATTGATGCTGAGCGTCTATACCCTGCTGGCTGGAAGTATCGCTCTCTGGCAGATGGCTTACGGGCGGCGCGGACGCATCTCTCCTGAGAAACTGGCGGAAACCGCACGGCGTGCTGGTATTGCAAGCTTCATCGCCGTGGCGAGCGCGGCCTTTGCTCTCGTTTGGGCATCCTTTACCAACGACTACTCCGTCGCGTACATCCTGCACCACACCAACCGCGACCTGAATCCGGCCTACAAGTTTTCCGCCCTCTGGAGCGGTCAGGAAGGCTCCCTGCTCCTCTGGGCCTTTCTTCTCAGCGTTTACGGCTTCGTCCTGAGACTGAAGCACAAGGTAGATGTTCGTCTGTCCGCCTATGCTTCGACGATTCTTTCTTCCGTTCAGGTCTTCTTTCTCCTGATTCTCGTCTTCGCCGCGCCACCCTTCGCGCTTTGGCAGGGAGCTCCTCAGCCGGACGGGTTTGGCCTCAATCCCCTGCTTCAGTACCCGGAGATGGTGATCCATCCACCGATGCTGTACTTCGGTTATGTTGGCTTCGCCGTTCCGTTCGCCTTTGCTCTGGGCGCGCTCATGATGCGCTACCCCGGGGAAAAGTGGATCGCGATCACGCGTCGCTGGACGATGATTGCCTGGCTTTTCCTTACCTGCGGCATCTGCCTTGGCATGCACTGGGCCTATGCGGTTCTAGGATGGGGCGGCTACTGGGGATGGGACCCGGTTGAGAATGCCAGCTTCCTTCCCTGGCTTACCGGCACGGCCTTCCTACACTCCGTCATGATGCAGGAGAAGCGCGGCATGATGAAGAGCTGGAACGTCTGGCTGATCTTCATTACCTTCCTTCTCACCATTCTCGGTACAGACCTGACGCGATCCGGCCTTGTGAGTTCGGTGCACGCCTTCGCGCAGAGTTCGATCGGAAGCTGGTTCACCACGTTCATGGTGATCGTCTTCGCCGTCTGCCTCTTTACCTACTTCCTGCAGCGCGATCACCTTAAGAGTGAGAATAAGCTCGAATCTGTAGTCTCCCGCGAAGCCAGCTTCCTCTTCAACAACCTCGTCCTTCTGGCCGCCTGCTTCACTATCCTCTGGGGAACGCTCTTTCCCGTCTTGAGTGAATACGTACAGGGGTCGAAGGTCACGATGGGCGCGCCCTATTTCAACCGCGTCGCTGTTCCAGTTGGCCTGTTTCTGCTCTTCCTTACAGGAGTCGGTCCGCTCCTCGCGTGGCGCTCCACCTCGCTGCGGTCGATTCGACGCAACATGATTCTTCCCTGCATCGCCGTGGTCTTTACGGCGGTCGTATTGATCGCTTTCGGTGTTCGTCCCTGGAAAGATGACGAAGCCGCAGGTGGCATTTATGCCCTGCTCGCTTTCTCCATCGGCGCTGGCGTCATTACGGCGATCAGTTCGGAGTTTCTCCGTGGCGCGGGTGTCGTCCGCACACAGACGAGGAAAAACCTTCTGTCCTCGGGCATTCTTCTCGTCAGGCGCAACACGCGCCGCTATGGCGGATACCTGGTTCACTTCGGCATCGTCGTTCTCTTCGCCGGTCTTGCGGGTTCGGCCTTCAAACAGGAGAAAGAGCTGGAGATGGGCTTCGGTGACTCCATCGAACTCAGCGGATACAAACTCGTCTGCCAGAGCTTTACGCAGGATTCGAATAAGAACTACGACACGGACTATGCCTTGCTGGATGTCTATAAGGGCACAAAGAAGATTACACAGCTGGCACCGGAGAAGCGCTTCTATAACGCCAGCCAGACGAGTTCGACGATGGTGGCGATCCACTCCACGCTGGCCCGCGATCTCTACGTTGTCTTTGAAGGCCGCAATCCTGAGACGAATCGCCCCATCATCCGGGTCATTATCAATCCACTCGTCTCGTGGATCTGGATCGGCGTCGGCATCGTGGTTCTGGGAACCTTTATCGCGCTTGCACCTTCGATCCGACCTGCGCTTACCGGAAGCCTTACTCCCAAGAGCGAAGAACGGGAGTTGCAGCCGGTTGCGGGAGGTGCCGCATGACGCGCCGCCGAACCTACCAGCTCGTCGTTCTTTTCTTTGCTGCGCTCCTCGCGATGGGGGCAGCGGATGCAGCGGGGCGCTTCAGCAGCATCGGCCACAAGCTCGTCTGCACCTGCGGCTGCACGCAGATCCTGGTGGAGTGCAATCACGTCGGCTGCCCAGATTCGCCAAAGCTGATCGCCGAACTGCGGGGAAAAATCGCGAGCGGCGATGGCGACACCAGCATCTTCAACTGGTTTGCCGCAAAGTACGGACCCACTGTTTTAGCTACGCCTATGCGCGGTGGCTTTGATAACGTGGCCTGGATCGTTCCCGTCTCACTCTTTCTGCTGGCCACCCTTGGAACCGTCTATATCGTGCACCGCTGGAACCGCCGATCCCAGCCTGCCATCGCTGGTGTGCCATCCTCCACCGCGCAGGCGCCGAGCGACGATCTCCGCGACCGCATCCGAAGGGACACCGAATACTGATGGGCATCCTCGCTGGAGTCGTTCTCCTCCTCATCCTCTTCGCATATACCTTCTGGCCGGATGAAAACCCCTTCGTCCAGCGGGCGAAGACGCGCGTAGACTACCTCGATGAGCGCCGCGACGTCATCTACGAAAACCTGCGCGATCTGAACTTTGAATACCGCGCTGGAAAGTATCCGGAAGAGGACTACGTCACGCAGCGGACCTCGCTCGAAGACGAAGCCGCGCACGTCCTTGCCGAAATCGACACACTTCGTCCCCTGAAACGCTAACCCAACTCGAAAGCGATATCCTTGCCTGTGCGCTCCCCTCTGAAATCCCTTCTGCTCCCCGTCCTCGCCTCCGCCGTCTTCGCCCTTCCGGCCTTTGCCGCCGGAACCATCACAGGCGTGGTCACGAATAAGACCGTAAACAAGCCTGCGGCCGGGGACGACGTCGTCCTGATCCGCCTGGCGCAGGGGATGCAGGAAGCAGCGCGCACGAAGACGGATGCCCGCGGACACTTCACGCTCG
>JAHFTZ010000477.1 GCA_023265355.1 Terriglobus sp. | reverse complement strand
GCCGTGACAGCCTTCGCGGAGCGGTTCGCCGCGCTGAGCAAGGAGCGCGAGGTCTACGTTTACTTCAAGCACGAAGACGAGCCCGCCGGTCCGCTTGCTGCCGAGCAGATGTTGATCGAGGCGCGCGCCCTTTGACGTCTGACTTGATACAGGAGTTCGAGCCTCGGCGGTGGTTGCAGAACGGACACCTCCAGACGATCGTCGGAAACTTCCTTCCGCGTAAGAACCGTCTGGCCGCGCCGATGACAGAGTTCGTGGATGTGCCTCTGCCCCCCGAGATGCGCGAGAGGCAGGGAAGCGATGCGCTGATTGCGAGCAAGATCGTCTGCCACTGCCACTGGCAGCCGGAGGAGGTTCGCGCCGAGCGGATGACGGTCGTGCTGGTGCATGGTCTGGAGGGCTCTTCGCATTCGCAGTACGTCGTGGGAAATGCGAACAAGCTCTGGGACGCTGGTTGCAACGTGGTGCGGATGAACATGCGCAACTGCGGCTGGACGGATGCGCTGAGCGGCACGCTCTATCACTCGGGTTTGAGCTGCGATGTGATTGCGGTGCTGGGGTGGTTGATCGCGCACGGCCTGCAGCAGGTCGCGCTTGCGGGCTATTCGATGGGCGGCAACATGGTGCTGAAAGCCGCAGGAGAACTGGGCGCCGACGCGCCTCCGGAGCTGAAGGCGGTGGTGGGCGTATCTCCGCCGATGGACCTGCGCGAGAGTGCCGATGCGCTGGGTTTGAAACAGAACCGGCTCTACGAACGTCGATTCATGAAAGCGCTAAAAACCAGATACAGGCGGAAGCGGGCGTTATTCCCTGCGGTCTTTCTGCCGATGCAGATGGAGAGGGTGAAATCGATCCGTGATTTCGACGAGTTCGTGACGGGGCCTCAGTGCGGTTTCACGGGGGCGAACGACTACTACGCGCGTTCGAGCGCCGCAGTCGTCGTGGACCGCATCGCCGTGCCGACGTTGGTTTTGCACGCATGGGACGACCCCTTCATCCGTCTGACAGCGGCCACACGCGCGAAGTTGCTGGCGAATGAGTGGATCACACTGGTGGAACCGCAGCACGGCGGCCACTGCGCGTTTCTGGCAGAGCCTGCCGACGGCTACGATGGGTACTGGGCAGAGCATCTGCTTCGAGAGTTCGTCATGGAGCGTAGAGATGCTGAGTGAGTGGAGCGCTGAGTGCGCGTCGGAGGATCCGTGGATTGAAGTTCCCTGGCAGAGTGAAGACGGCGCACTGCGCTGGGTGGATCTGCGCGCCGACCCGGACGCGCTCGACGAGATTCACGAAGCAGACGAGCATCCGGCCCTGCTGGCGGCCCTGCGGACACTGAACGCAACGCGATCGCCGGTCTTTACCACGAAGTGCGACGCATGGGCGATGGAAGAAGAAGAGCTCGCCGCCGTTCGCTTCGACCTGATGCTCGACGAAGAGGTCGCCCAGGCGGGCATGGTGAGCTACATCGACCTGCTGTGGAGAGAGCGCGGCGTCTTCGCCTCGCGCCACCGCGCGGAACAGATGATGCACCGCATGGAACGCCTCTCGCGCGACCTGCCCGCCTCCCTGGCCAAGGTAGAGTTCGTCCTGCGCCCCGCCGTGATCGACCTGGACGGCGTGCAGGAGGGCTACGGCGTCACCGTGTATGTGAAGGGCTGCGGCGTGGACCGGTATGAAGCGGAACAGCGCTGGGGAACGGCTCTCCGCGAGGTGGCACGGATGATGCGCGGCGTGGACCCAACTTCGAAATAGACTTGTAGCTGCGCGGAAGTAGAATAACCACAGTGGACGAGTAGCTCAGCTGGATAGAGCATCTGCCTTCTAAGCAGAGGGTCGCAGGTTCGAGTCCTGCCTCGCCCACCAAATTCAGAAGAGGTTTGGGACTTCGGTTGGGCCGCACTATGGTGGTCTATCGTCCAGCAGCAAGACTGCCGTCCGCGTGGCCTCGTTTTCCATATGGCTTGCGAGCCCAAAAAGTTTGCAGTTTGCTAAACCATGTTGTGCGCGTTGGGGTTATAGCCATTGGACGTCCGGGGGGCTCTTCCGATGTCTCGCAGCGCAACGAGACTCTGAAGATATTGCTGAATGGCCGAAAGATTTGTAGAGGTAAAGTAACCTTTACGGTTGAGGTTGAAGATTCCAGAGGTGGCGGCAATCAAAGTTCCGGTGGCCTCTGCTACCAGCCATAGGGAAGATCCGCCTGACAGAATGGCCACAATCCCTGCGAACTTCAGGGCGCTGGCAATGAACTGGGCTATACACACTGTCTGCTCCGCGTCGATCCAATTTGAATTGACGCGCCAGTATTGATTAGCTTGTCGAATGATATTCGCACCTTCGCCGATCGCCCATGTTGCTTGTGAAACTATCCCCGCGGGTAATGGCGTGTTTGGAATCGAACTGACAACTCCGCTCGTCCCAGAAATAGCATTTGCAAAGCCCTGAAGAAGAGCGAGAGAATCAGCCACACTTTTTTCGCGATTTAGCGATCCTAATGCCGAAACTAACTGCCATACACCTCCGA
>JAHFTZ010000476.1 GCA_023265355.1 Terriglobus sp. | reverse complement strand
TCGTCGATTGCATCGCCTCCACCTAACCGGGAAGAATACTTTCAAATGAATCGCAACACCCTCCTGCAACTCCTCGCACAGGTACAAAGCGGACAGATCTCCATCGAGTCAGCGACAGAGACCCTCTCGCGCCTTCCGTTCGAAGAGACCGCCACTGCCACCATCGACCACCACCGCACCCTTCGCACCGGGATGCCCGAGGTCATCTTCGCCGCCGGAAAGACTCCAGCGCAGACAGCGGATATCTTCGCCCGCCTCGCCGCCTCGGGTGCGAACGTCCTCGCGACTCGGGCTTCTGTAGAGCACGCTGCAGCCATCCCGTCCGCAACCTGGAACGAGTTGGCCCGTACTCTCACGTTTCTGCAATCGCCCACACCCACCGAAGGCAAGATCGCCATCGTCTGCGCGGGCACCAGCGACCTACCCGTAGCCGAAGAAGCCGCCGTCACCGCAGAACTCTTCGGAGCGCAGGTCGACCGCATCACCGACGTTGGCGTTGCTGGGCTCCACCGCATCCTCGCCGCTCAGGACCGCCTCCGCTCTGCGGATGTCGTCATCGTCTGCGCAGGCATGGAAGGCGCGCTTCCCTCCGTCGTAGGGGGCCTGGTCGCCGCTCCCGTCATTGCTGTACCCACCTCTGTGGGCTACGGCGCGTCTTTCGGCGGTGCTGCAGCCCTCCTCGGCATGCTCAACTCCTGCTCGCCCAACGTCACCGTCGTCAACATCGACAACGGCTTTGGCGCGGCCTACACAGCAGTCCTCATAGCGCGCGCCTCCGCAAAGTAAAGCCCAGTGCCCATTTTTTGACACAAACCAGATTTCTTACGAAAACCAAAAGCATATCCCTCCACTTCGCTATGAGATGACAAAGTGTGAAAGCTTTAAAACCGGGTGCCCCATACATCGCGCACCTTGCGATGTATGGGCTATGCGCAAAGCGCATCCTTTCCTGAGAGCATGAAAGATAAAAAAGGACCGGCAATATGCCGGTCCTTTCAGTAAACCCGCACTAGAACTACTGATTTACACCACTCGCGAGAAACCCGCCATCCACCACCAGAATCTCCCCGGTGATAAACGCCGCAGCATCACTGGCAAGAAACACAGCCGAACCAACTAGTTCTTCCGTCTTCCCAAAGCGTCCCATCGGCGTGCGCATCTTCAGTTCCTGCCCACGGGGAGACTTATCCAGCAACTCCGCATTCAGAGCGGTGCGAAACACGCCGGGGGCGATCGCATTCACCGTCACACCAAGCGAACTCCACTCGACGGCGAGGGACTTGGTCAAAGCACCTACGGCAGCCTTGCTCGCTGCATAGGCCGTTACTTCCTTCAGCGAAACGAAGGTATTCAGCGAAGCGATGTTGATGATCCTCCCCGATCCCTTCTCCAGCATGTACTTGCCGAAGATCTGGCAAGCGCGCAGAGTTCCGGTCACGTTCGTATCGAAGATGTCGTCCCAGGTCTCTTCCGAAACCGTCAACGTGGGCTCGCGCTTGATCTTGCCCGCGCAGTTGATCAGAATATCCACGCGACCGAATGCCGCAATCGTCCCATCCAGCAGGGCCTGGAGCGAGGTCCGGTCGCCCACATCCGATACCAGGCGCAGCGAACGCACGCCCTTTGCCTCGATCGCAGCCGCGGCCGCATCGACCTGCTCCTTGCGCCGCGAACTGGCAACCACATCCGCGCCCGCTTCAGCCAGCCCGACCGCCATCGCCAGACCAATGCCGCTCGTACCTCCAACCACCACCGCAACGCGGCCCTTCAGATCAAACAATGGGTGTCCCATAACTTCCTCTCTTACTTCTTCAACTTCGTCAAAATTTCGGTGACCACTTCATCAGGAGTCCGGTCATTCTTCACATGCAGAGCATCACCCGGATCTTCCAGCGTCTTGAACTGGCTATCCAGCAAACCGGGATTCATGAACTCGTGATTGCGGTGAGCCAGACGGCTAGCAATCAACTCCTTCGAGCCTTCCAGAAGAACGAATTGCACGCTTCCCTCCGGCGTATGCGCCGAAAGGGTCTCACGGTACTTTTCCTTCAACGCCGAACAGGCCAGGACTCCGCTCTTCCCCGTCTCCAGCCAATCCCGCAGCAGAACATTCAAGCGTTCCAGCCAGGGTTCGCGGTCTTCATCGTTCAGCGGTTGACCGGCCTTCATCTTCTCCTTGTTGGCCAGCGGATGGTAATCGTCGCCGTCGGCGAAAATCGCGTCCTCGCGCTGCGCCAGCAAGGTTCCGATCGTCGTCTTCCCCGACCCCGATACCCCCATCAACACCACAACCATTGGAATCTCAGGTGCGCTCACAGTTTGTATGCCTTCCTTGCCAGGTTCACCGTCAGATCTTCAATCAACTCGAACGCCTCATCCTCATCCAATCGATGTTCTGCCACCATGCGTCCGAGGAAGGCGCTGTCCACGCGACGGGCCACATCATGGCGAGCCGGAATGGACAGCAACGCACGCGTATCGTCGTTGAACCCGCACGTGTTGTAGAAACCAGCCGTTTCCGTCACC
>JAHFTZ010000058.1 GCA_023265355.1 Terriglobus sp. | reverse complement strand
CCGGAGATGACCGTGTTAGACGCTGCCGATACGGTGGTGATGGACGAGGCGAGCGTAGGGGCGGTAGTGCTGGCAGGCCAGAGGTTAAGCAGGTTGAAGAGATCGACGGAGCCGAGTCCCGTTGCCTGATCGTATCCCGTAGTTGCAGCGTATGCGGAGGCTCCTGCTGCAGAGCAGAGAGCCGCACCGGCTGTACATGCGTTGGTGCCAGATGTGATGTCGTGAAACGCAGAGGCGTAGTTCGCTGCGTTGGAAGCTAACGTGTAGAGCGTGGGGTTGATATTACCCTGTCCGGTCGAGTTCTGCCTTTGATTGATGATCGCCAGCATGCCCGCGAAAATGGGGGCAGCGAAGCTGGTTCCACCGGCGACCGTAAGAGTTGTGTTGTTAACGTCGCGGAAACCGTTTGAGCAACTGCCGTTGACATTGACGCTGGTATCGCTGGAGCAGTAAAGGTATCCCGCGTTCTGCGGCGACGAACTGAGCGAGATATCGGGCACAAGACGGAAGTTCCCAGAGGGGATGCCTGTAACGCCCGTCTGCCAGGTGGGTCGCGGAGAGAGGGAACTGACGCCACCACCGCCCGCACTCAGGCCGCTGGCAGAATCATCGTTCCAGACCACCTCTGGCATGTAGGAGAGAGCGGAGCTGATGACGTCGCTTCCGCTGGAGGCCTGCCAGTATGTGGTGTTGGAGGCCGCGACGGCTGCATCTGTAAACTCGGTTCCGCCGAGTGCAGTGACGTACTGGCTGCTGGCGGGAAAGCTTACTGCGAGAGCCTGCCGCTGTGTGATCGTGAATTTGGCGGGGTCCGCGTCATTGCAGCTGGTCGAACCGTCGTCCCCGGAGGAGACGACGATGGTCTGGCCCTGTGCGGCGGCCTGGGCCAGTGTGCTGTTCAGCGAGGAGTAGCTGGTTTGGCTCAACTCCGTTTCGCAGAGGCCATAGCTGACGCTGATGACCGGTGCAAGCTGTGTATCGATGGCGTAGGAGATGGAGTCGAAGACGCCGTTGTTATTGGTGCTGTTCCCGGTGTAGACGAAGTAAATCGTCGCTCCCTTGGCGATGCCTCCCGAGTATTCCAGGTCCAGATCGGATTCGGCTTGGTCACCTGTAATGATGGCGGAAGAGCCGGTGTTGGGAACAAGGGTGAGCGTCGGATCTTTGATCGGAAGGCCAGCGGCAGTCTGGAACTTTTCTATATCGGAGAGCAGGATTGCGGACTGACCCATGACCGCGATCGATTGCCCGATGCCGGTGAATCCGGCGTTGTAGGCTGCCTTCACGTCGTAGATCGTGGTGATGTCGCCGGGCGTGAGGAAGTGCGCTGAAGTCTGGCTGGAGGTGAAGTTTGGCGAGGCGACGGGTTGAGCGGAGCGAGTCTGGCGAATGTGGGGACGGGGACGGAAGTTCGAAAGATTGGTGACATCCTTCACAAGGGAGGAGAGCGCCGTGGGAACGCTGATCTCCCCTGAGGGAGCGAAATGGGTCTCGCCGTTCGATTTGTAGTAACGCAGAGGAGAGGAGAAGGCTGACGCCACCTGCTGGGCTTCTCCTGAGAAGACGACCCGGTCTTTGCTACGGGAGACGCGGTCCACAGTGAAGCCCTGTTGCTGCAACCACGCTTCCGTCTTCGCAATATCTGTATCGGAGACGCCGAAGCGAGCGGCGAACTGATCCGGTGTGAGCCACTGATGATAAAGGGCAGAGGTGGGGTCCTGCTGCGCGGCGAGGAGAGCCTGGAGATCGGCTTCTTGTGCTGCGGTGCGGCTGAAGATCAGGGTCATGCCCTGCAGTTTCGTTCCGGCGGGAACAGCTCCGGCGTCATCGGTCACGAGCGCCTGTGGAGAGCGAGAGCCGGCGATCTGCGTACGCTCCGCGTTATTGATCTCCGCCGTGATGCGCGCTACGGGCCTCTGCGCCAATGCCGATAAAGAACCGAACCCCAGGAAGAATGTGTAGAGAAGTGAGGGGATGACGTTGCGCAGAGCCGTACCGTATCGCATGTTTTATGCCTTCTGAACTTGTTGCCTCTTGCATCGGCAGAGATGCCGGATGGAGAGATGCAGCTGAAAATTTGGTCTTCGAGAACTAGGACGAACCTTCTCGCAATTGGTGTACATAGACTACCGCCAATAAATGTCAAAGTTGAGTCACTATGGAGCGTTCAAGCTCCAGCGCGTTGGCGTAGGCATGCGAAAGTGTGGTGTTGTCGAAAATGACCCAACTATTCTTGTGTTCCTTGATCTTCTCTGCCAATCCGGCGAGAAAATCGGGTTCGTAGTTGGAGTAGTAGATACGCGGAGAGCCATGGAGACGAAAGTATCTCAGGGCAAGGTCTCCGCCGGGAATGCCTGCTTTGGGGGATGCCTTTGCCGGGTCGGCGGCTACGCGGGCGATCGCGTACTGCTGAAGAAGCGCTTCTGCTTCTTCGGTGAACCATGTGGCATGGCGAGGTTCGAGGGCGGTTTCTCCTTTATAGAGAGAACGATGCGTGACAAAGAAGGCGTCTGCGCATGCGGCATCGAAGGCAAGCGAAGGGGGCAGTTGAAAGAGGATGGGACCCTGTTTGTGCTGGACAGGTTTGATCTGATCAAAGAAGTCACGCAGCAAAGTCTCCGTATTACGGAGCTTTGCCTCATGCGTGATGGTCTTCGGAGCCTTGATCGAGAAGCGGAAGTGGTCAGGCGTCTCCGCGGCCCATTTTGCCCAGGTGGAGGCGCGATGCGGGCGGTAGAAGGTGGAGTTGATCTCCGCGCAGCTAAGGGTGCGCGCGTAGTGATAAAGGTGGGTGCCGACTTCCTTCGGTTTTGCGGGGAGTGACCAGCCTGCAGTTCCGATGCGATTCATGCCCTGTTGGATGCAACAGGTGTTGGTTCTGCGTGCTGCATGCTAGACTTTCGCGCATGCCACTCATACTTCTTCTTGTGATCCTTGTACTTCTCTTCGGCGGCGGCGGTTATTACATGGGACCTGGCGTCGGCTACTATGGCGGCGGCGGCCTCAGCCTCCTACTGCTCATTGTGATTCTTTACCTGCTCTTCGGTAGAGGACGCGGAAGCATCTAGCAAGTCTTCAGTGTCACACTGAAACACAGTCCAGCAAGGATGCGGGACTGTGTTTGTAATTAAGTTGAATTTCTACAGGGGAGAGTGCCCAGATGAATCGTTGGTCGCGACGGGACGTATTGAAACAGGCCGGGATGCTTTCGGCTGCGGGAACCGTCGGCGCGGTTCTGCCAGATGCGGTGCTGGCGGAGACGAAGAAGGCTGCTCCGACGAAGGCCGGCCAGATCCTGACGCCGCAGCAGGTACCCCATACGGACGGGGATTTTCACGACAATCTTTTCACGCGGATGGGGATTCGACCGCTCATCAACTGCCGTGGAACGATTACGGCGATCAGCGGTTCCACCTCGCTGCCCGAAGTGAAGCAGGCGATGTATAACGCCTCGCTTTATCACGTGCGCATGGACGAGATGATGCTGGCGGTGGGTGAGGAGCTGGGCAAACTCTGCGGAGCGGAGTGGGGCATTGCGACCACCGGAACGGCGGCGGCCACCTGTCTTGCAACGGTGGCCTGTATCGCTGGAACGGACGTGGAGAAGAGCCAGGCGCTCCCGTACATCAAGAAAAAAGACCAGGTCGTGATCCCGAAGACCTCGCGCAACCCGTATGACATCGGCGTACGCATGTGCGGTGTGGAGATGGTGGAGTTTTCGACTCCGGAAGAGCTGCGCGCGAAGATCAGCGAGCGCACGGCGATGCTTTATATCCTGGCCAATCCTCGCTACGACGACACGCCGATGAGCACGAAGAATCTCGCGGCGATCTGTAAAGAAAAGGGTGTCCCGGTGTTTGTGGATGCTGCGGCTACGGAACCGAACAATCCAAATCCTCATCTTGTGGCCGGTGCGGACCTGGTGGCCTACTCGGGTGGAAAGTGCATGCGCGGGCCGCAGTCCGCCGGGTTGTTGATTGGCAATAAGAGCCTCTGCCAGGCGGCATATTTTCAAGGCGCGCCGCATCACAACTACGGCCGGGCGATGAAGTGTAGCAAGGAAGAGACCATGGGTCTGCTGGCTGCGGTGAGGGCGTGGCATACGCGGGATCATGCGGCGGAGCAAGCGATGTGGCTTGGTTGGATGCAGTCGATCGCGGACCGCATGACGGGTTTGCCGTCAGTGAAGGCAACGGTATCGCCGCCAGCTCCGGAGGGCTCGATCGATCGCAGCCCGGGCGTACGGATTACGTGGGACGCGAACGTTGTCGGCATTACCGGGACCGAGCTCGCGAAGTTACTCGACGAAGCGCCAACGCGGATTGTGATGGGCGGGACGGGCGTTCGTCCGGGAACGATGATGAGTTCCGTGACGATCTATGGGTACATCATGACTCCAGCTGAGGTAAAAATCGTGGCAGATGCCATCTACGCCGCGCTGAGTCATCCTCCGCACTATGCGGATCCCGTTGTGCCAACGGGGACACCTGCCTCCGTAGCGGGAAACTGGGTTGTGACGATCCACTATCTGCGCGGTACAGGCGAGCAGCACTTCGCGCTGAAGCAGGATGGCAATGTGTTGACCGGGGACCATCATGGCGAGCTGTACAACGCTACCTTCCACGGCAGCGTGCATGCCGACCGGATCGAAATGACGAGCGTGCTTCCGGTAGTGGGTTATCCGCTGGCCTGCCGCTTCAAGGGCGTCGTGCAGGGCGGCAGCATGTCCGGCGCGCTGACGATGGGCGAGTACGGCGAAGCTACCTGGGAAGCGGTGCGCGCCTGAGCCTCCAGGTCCTGCGCGCCTCGCTTTAATTCATTAAGCGACCTGTGTTGCCTTCGCCTCCAGCCACTCGTAGTCGTACGCTTCCTGATGCACCACGGGGACTTCTAAAAAGTTTTCTTCCATTGGAGGAGACTGCACCTGCCATTCGAGACCCGTTGCCTGCCAGGGGTTGGCTCCTGCGATGGCTCCGTACTTCAAAGACCACAGGAAGTAGAAGACCGGCATCATGTAACCCACGCCCAGAATCGATGCGCCTGCTGTTGAGATCACATTGAGCACCTGAAATTCGGGTGGGTAGGAGTGATAGCGGCGTGGCATGCCGAGGAAGCCAAGCGCGAACTGCGGCAGAAACGTCAGGACAAAGCCGATGAAGGTCGTGACCGCGGCGAAGCGCGAGATGGTCTCCGGATACATACGCCCGGTCATCTTGGGCCACCAGAAGTGCAGGCCCGCGAGGAAGGCCATCAGCATGCCGCCGACCATGACGAAGTGGAAGTGCGCCACGAGGAAGTAGGTTTCTGTGAGTTGGATATCCATGCCCATGGAGCCGAGAAAGACGCCGGTGAGACCGCCGATGGTGAAGAGGCCCATGAAGCCGAAGGCGTAGAGCATCGGCGTCTCAAAGGTGATGGACCCCTTTTGAAGAGTGAAGAGCCAGTTGAAGATCTTGATGGCCGAAGGTACTGCTACCACCATGGTGAGCAGACTGAAGATGAGGGCGGAGTAGTTGGAGACGTCCATGATGAACATGTGGTGCGCCCAGACGAAGAAGCCGAAGAGCGCAATGGCTACCGAGGAAAAGGCAACGGCGGTGTAGCCGAATATGCGTTTGCGGCTGAAAGTGCTGATGACCTCCGAGATGATGCCCATGCCGGGGAGAATCATCACGTAGACGGCAGGGTGGGAGTAGAACCAGAAGAGATGTTCGAAGAGCAGCGGATCGCCGCCCTTTGTGGAGTCGAAGACGCCGATGCCAAATAGCCTTTCCAGAGCAACCAGGGCGAGCGAGACGGCCAGTACAGGAGTTCCAAGCACCATAATGATTGACGCTGCGTAGTTTGCCCAGATGAAGAGCGGCAGGCGAAACCAAGTCATGCCTGGTGCGCGCATGCGGTGGATGGTGGCGATAAAGTTGATGCCTGTGAGGATGGAGGAGAATCCTGCGATGAAGATGCCCGATGCCGTCGTCACCACGTTGGTGTTGAGATAGTGCGTTGAAAGCGGAGTGAGGAAGGTCCAGCCTGTATCGACACCTCCGGTGGCCATGGCGATGAGGGTAAGCAGGCCGCCGATGAGGTAGAGATACCAGCTCAGGAGATTGAGGCGCGGAAAGGCAAGGTCGCGCGCGCCGATCATCAACGGGACGAGGAAGTTGCCCAGCGTCGCAGGGACTGACGGCACAAGGAAGAGAAAGACCATGATGATGCCGTGCATGGAGAAGAGCTTGTTGTAGGTGTCGGAGGAGACCAGGTCTCCAGTTGGCGTGAGCAGTTCCATGCGGATCAGGCCCGCGAAGATGCCTCCTAGGAGAAAGAAGAAACTCAGCGAGATGAGATACAGGATCGCGATGCGCTTGTGATCCTTCGTGAGGATCCAGCCGAGGAAGCCCTTCTCTGTGAGGTAGCTCTTCCGCGGAAGACGCGCGGTTTCTTTGGGTGGAAGACGGAGAATGGTTTCGCCCACGGAGTGCTCCTTTTGGCTTCAGAATGCAAGCCGTAGTTGCAGCGTAGGACCTTCCATGCGCGGGGTCTTGGAGGTTATTGCGGTCAGGAGAGAAGCAGGCGGCCGGGGGTGGCGCCGGTGTAGCGTCGCAGCGTGTTGGTGAGATGCGCCTGATCGTAGAAGCCTGCGTCCAGCGCGACTTCGCGCAGAGGCATGCCTGCGAAGAGCATCTCCTTTGCGTGACGGACGCGGAGTTGCATCTGGTAGGCGTGCGGCGGCAAGCCGTATTGTCTGCGGAAGGTACGAAGCAGATGGAAGCGGCTGATTCCCGCGATCTGTGCGAGATCTTCGAGAGGGACGGGGTTGTGCCATGCGGCGTGAAGGAAGTCCCGCACACGTTCGACGCCTGAGGTATCTGAGCGGCTAACGCTTCGATTGGTGAAGGAATAATCGCGCTGAAAGAACTGCGGAAGATAGTGGGTGAGAAGGGAGTCCCGTTCGAGCCGCGTGGCTGCGTGCTGCAGTGCAGTGTGCAGGCGGAGGAAGGTATTGCCTAGTGGGCTACTATCGACCGGAGATACCTCGAACGCGGGTGCGTCGTCTTCGCTGAGCGAGGAGCGCACCAAGTTTTCCGAGAGGTATAGCGCGCGAAAGTGCCAGCCGGTTGCGGGATCCGCGGCTTCTCCGTCGTGCAGTTCGCCAGGATGGAGCGAGGTGAGGACGCCGGGCGAGACGATGTGCTCGGTGCCGCCCAGCCGAAGGCGCTGATGTCCGTGGGCGGAGATGGAGAGCATGTAGGCGTCGTGCCAGTGAGGAAGGAAGGCATGGTTGTGGAAGTCGCCGTGTAGGAGCTCCGCACCGTCCAGTTCCGACCAGCGCAGGAGGACGGAGGTTTCACCTGCGGCCCGTGCAGGGCAGAGAGCGCGTTTTGGTGGAGCTTCGATGCTGCGCGCCATGACCCATCCTCCCTCTCTAGAGTGCTCCCCGAAGGGAGAATGTGTCTTGGAGAAAATTGCTCTTCGCGGCTAGAACGCGAGGTCTTCGCGGGTGATCT
Organism: Terriglobus sp.; assembly: GCA_023265355.1. Classification (GTDB taxonomy): domain Bacteria; phylum Acidobacteriota; class Terriglobia; order Terriglobales; family Acidobacteriaceae; genus Terriglobus. Next base: position 1,947 of record JAHFTZ010000058.1, on the reverse strand, counting down.
TCAGCTTGCCCAGGTTGCCGAGCAGGGTGAGGGAGAGCTTGTCCCGGTGGAGAAGTTCGTTGGCGATGCGCTGCATGTCGGCGGGGGTGACGGCGTCGATCTGCTCCACTACTTCATCCACGGAGGCGAAGCGACCGAAGTTCATCTGCTGACGTGCCAGGTTGGACATGCGGGCGTTGGAACTCTCCAGGCCGAGGACGATGTTGCCCTTGAGCTGTGTCTGGGAGCGGAGAAGTTCGTCGTCGGGGATGGGTTCTTTCTTTAGTTTTGTGAACTCGGCGAGGATGCGGCGCAGCATCTCGGGCGTCTTTTCGATGGAGGTTCCGGCGTAGACGGCGAGAGAACCTGTGTCGCGGAAGGGGTTCATCTCCGAGTAGATGGAGTAGGCCAGGCCAGCCTCTTCACGGACGGACTGGAAGAGGCGCGAGCTCATGCCGCCTCCCAGAATCGTGTTGAGAAGATACAGGGCGTAGCGGTCGGGAGAGTTGACGGGTGGGGCAGGAACTCCGAGGACGAGCTGCACCTGTTCGAGCGACTTCTTGTCATGCAGGGTAATGTGCGGCGTCATCGGAGGAGCGTGGCGGTGGAGAAGGTCCTTTGCTGCGATATCTTCCAGGCCACCGAAGCGGGCTTCGATCTTGGCGAGCAGGTCTTCGTGCGAAAGGTTCCCGGCGGCGGAGAAGACCATGTTGCGGGGCGAGAAGCGTTCGCGATGGAAGGCGGCTACGATGTCACGGTTGAAGCTGGAGACGGTTTCTACTGTGCCGAGGATAGGGCGACCGAGGGAGTCCGTAGGCCAAAGGTTCTGCGTGTAGATCTCATGCACCAGATAGTCGGGATTGTCCTCGTCCATCTTGATCTCTTCGAGGATGACGGACTGCTCACGGGCGAGGTCTTCGGTGTTGAAGGTCGGGTTGAGGACGAGGTCGCTGAGAAGCTCAAGCGCGGTGTCGAGGTTGGTGTCGAGCACCTTGATGTTGAAGCAGACGGTCTCCTTGCCGGTGAAGGCGTCTAGGTTGCCGCCGATGGCGTCGACTTCGCGCGAGAGCTGCTGCTGCGACCGAGTGGTGGTGCCTTTGAAGACCATGTGTTCGACGAAGTGCGAGATGCCGTTGAGTTCTTTGGGTTCGTCGCGCGATCCGGTGCGGACCCAGCAGCCCATGGAGACGGAGCGCATGTGGTGCATGGACTCCGTGAGGATGAGGAGACCGTTGGGAAGGGTGGTGGTACGGATGTTTCTTGCAGGTGTGGCTACTTCAGCCAGGGTCGCATTTTCGGCGACGGGTACGGAGATGGGCATCTGTTTATTGTAGCGATTCAGCGGGCCAGACGTCGTTCCAGACCTGCTTTGACGCTGGGCCACTCGTCCGGGGTGATGGAAAACCAGACGGTGTGGCGTGTGCTGCCGTCGGGCATGATCCAGTGATTGCGGAAAGTGCCTTCGTACTGCGCCCCCAGCTTGCGGATGGCTGCCTGGGAGTGCAGGTTGAGGTGGTGCGTCTTCAGGGCGACACGGTGCAAGTTGAGGGTTTCAAAGGCATAAGTCAACTGAAGAAGCTTTGCTTCGGGGTTGACCTTGGTTCCGCGGAAGGGCGCGGCCATCCAGGTATTGCCGATTTCGACGCTGCGGTGTTCGAGATCGAGGTCGATGAACTGGGTCGCGCCGATGGGGTCTCCGGTGGATTGCAGGACGTTCGCCCAGAAGAGGGTGCCGGGTTTGTCGAAGAAGAGGTCGGCCCAGGCCTTCAGTTCGGCGGGATTCGTCACCTTGTACTTCATGTAGCGCCAGATGCTCGGATCGAAGGCTACTTTTTCGAGGGCGGGGAGGTGCGCAGGCATAAGCGGCTCCAGGCGGATGTGTGTGCCGGTCAGGGTAGGCGTCATGAGTACAGGACCTGTCGCGCTGGAAGGTCCAGCAGGGTCGCGGCCACCCGATCATAGTCGTGG
>JAHFTZ010000475.1 GCA_023265355.1 Terriglobus sp. | reverse complement strand
CGGGATGATTAAATCGGATAGAAACGGTAAGCCCATCTCGATGACTGTTGAAAGCCTGGACAGGGTAGATGTAACCGATCTACCCACCATCGAAGAGATTAGAGGTCTTATCCCTAACTTTACGGGCGGTCTTTCACTCCGCGAATTCTTTGAGGATCTCGATTAATGCCTCCGAAGAAAGTCTACTGGGATACAAGCTGTTTCATAAGTTTTCTTAGCGACGCTACTGAAGAGGAATCTAATCGTAATGACATCTGTCAGGATGTTATGAAACATGCGCGCGATAAAAATATCGAGATATGGACCTCAGTTTGGACTATCGTCGAAACGATACGCCCCAAATCGAAGTACCAACCACTTCCCCTCCCACAGTGGGCTGACTCACTTGACGCCACAGACGCAAACGGAAATCTTCTTTACCCGAAGGGTAAAGACCATCTTCAATTGATCTGGAATTATTACAACCGTCACACTGCCCCGGCTCGTAAGCTGTCAGAGGTGGAAGCAAAGAAGATCAAGGGCATGTTTGCGTGGCCTTGGATTCAAAAGATTCAGATCGTTCCTACTATCGCGGAACATGCAGCAGAAATCGCACGCAGCTACAACCTAAAGCCAGCGGATTCTCTTCATGTTGCCTCAGCATTGGCGCGAGGATGCGATTCAATCCAACGATGGGATAGAGACTATCGAAAAACAGACGCTCTAATCTTTTCGGCAGATCCGACAATGATTTCCCCGCCAAATTTGCTAACAGGTCTACCCTTGCCCTCCAGCGAATGGTGAATACTCTGGGACGACGACGGCTTATCTTCTCTTGCACCACTTTCTATTGGATGTCCGCAGCCCCGGCCTTCAACGTCGGCAAAGTCACCGCATCCCCCACATCGAACAGCGTCAAATACGCCAGCCGCACGATCTTCTGCATCTTGGGAAAGTCGATCTTCTCCACCGTGTCCGTCGTGTGATGGTAGTCCGGGTGAAAACCCGTGAAGAACCAGATTGCCGGAACACCGTGCAGGACGAAGGGGAACTGGTCCGAGCGGTAGAAAAGGCCCAGCGTCGTGTCGCGGTCGAAGCGGCCATCGAGGATCAGGCCGACGCCCTTGTCTTCGCGCTCCACGATCTTCTGCAGATCGGGGGAGTAGAGCGAGCCAATCAGGTTCAGGCGATTGCTCGTATCCGCAGGAATCTCCACCTGGCCCTCGGTCTGCGCGCTCGGCTTCTCATCGCGACCGATCATGTCGAAGTTCACAAGGGCGCGCGTCGTCCTGAGATCGCGCAGCGGATGCTGCACTAGGTAATTTGAGCCCTCGAACCCGCGCTCCTCCGAGGCAAAGACCACGAAGAGCACGCTGCGCTTCGGCTTCACCGGATTCTTCGCGAAGGCCTGCGCCAGAGCAACGACACCCACCGTTCCGCTACCGTTATCGTCCGCCCCACTCCATATACCCGTGTGGCGGGTGCCATCGGGCTCCTCCACCTCGGAGACGCCGTTGTGGTCGTGGTGCGCGGAGACCATCACCGTCTCCGCGCGCAGCTTCGGGTCGCTGCCCTCAAGCAGGCCGACTGCGTTGTACGTCACACCGGGCGTGCGTGTGAGATTCTTCATGCGCAGATGAATCCTCGCACCAGCGATCTCCCGCGAGCGCGGCTTGAGATCGCCATCAATCGAGCGCTGCAGTTCGCTGGTCGAAGCCGACACCAGCTTGTCCGCAACCGCAACCGGCACGTTCATCAGCGGGATATGCAGCTCGTCACCATCGAGTTGCTGCAGTGGAATGGGCGTCAAACGCTTTCCCGTAACACCGGCAAAGACACGAGCCATACGCGCTGCCGTCGAGGGATGCGTGCTGTTCGGCTCCGGCAGAATCAACACCGCCACCGCGCCGTGGCGCTGTGCGTTGAGCGCCTTCACGCGCAGCGTTCCGTGGCTCGTAAGTCCCGTGCCGTTGAAGATCGAATGCGGGTCGTCTTCCTGCGGCTCGTACTCCATCATCAGCACAACCTTGCCACGCACATCCACGCCCGCGTAGTCGTCGTAGTGCAGCTCCGGCGCTGTGATCCCGTATCCGACGTAGACCAGGCCAGCATCAACGCTGACCGGATCGCGATAGCTTCCGCCGATCTGCGGCGCATGCCAGGTCTCGTGTCTGCCCTTCTGCTCGAAGGAGATCTCGGTCGCCTTCGGATCGCTGGCGTAGTCGATCACGGGAACGGCCTGCAGATAACCGGGCTTGCCGTCGGCACCCGTTGCGATGGGCTTCAAGCCTGCCTTGGCAAACTCGGCGGCCACCCACTGCGTGGCGGCTAGATCCCCAGCGGAGAGCGTCATGCGGCCCTCCGTTCCATCACCCGCAAAGAAGGTGAGATCGGCGCGCATCCGCTCCTGCGAGATGTCGTTGTAACCGGTGCGGAGTCGCTGCGGGATAGTGCTTGTCTGGGCTACTGCCGTAACACCGACACACAAACTAACCAGGGCGGCAAACTTCGCTTGATGGAATTTGAGCATGCCAACACTATGGCATGCTCTTCGTCTCG